>JAISKT010000299.1 GCA_031261295.1 Candidatus Symbiothrix sp.
ATAGACCAAAAATTGGCCGATAAAACCAGTAAAGACTACCGGAATATCTTTAATCAGGGAGCTAATCTCGGCCTGAGCCTGAATTGGACGGTTTTTGACGGTTTTCGGATGCAAACCGAGTATGCGCGTCTGAAGGAATTTCAACAAATGGGAGAAATAAATACCCGTTTATCCATTGAAAACTTGGTTTCCAACCTGACTGCCGAATATTATAATTATGTGCGGCAAAACTTGCGGCTGAAAAACCTCAAATATGCGGTTTCCCTTTCCAAAGAACGGTTGCGGATTGTGGAAGCACGTTACAATATCGGTTCCATGTCCCGCTTGGATTTGCAACAGGCACGAGTCGATTTCAATGCGGACAGTTCCAGTTTGATTAAGCAATACGAAGTGGTTAACACTTCCGCCATTGTGTTAAATCAATTGATGGCGTTGGAGGATGTTTCACAAAAACTGCCGGTGAGTGATACGCTTATTACTACGGATTTGTTATTGAACGAGCCTTTGTTGTGGGAGAAAACGATGGAAGCCAATTCCCGTTTGTTGCTTTCCGAAAAGAACAAAACGCTTAGCGAATTGGATTTGAAAGCCTTTAAATCGCGTAATTTTCCCTATCTGAAATTGAATGCCGGCTATGGTTATACCTTGAATTTATACGATACGGAAAGTTCAAGTGTTGAACGGCAAAATAATTTGGGCTTTAATTACGGTTTTACTTTGGGTTACAATCTTTTCGATGGGATGAACCGCAAACGGGAACAGAAGAATGCCCGCATCACCATTCAAAACCGTGACTTGGAACACGAACGCTTGGAATTGTCTTTGAAAGCCGATTTGGCCAACATGTGGATGGCTTACCAAAACAACCTCGAACTGGCCAATCTGGAAAAGGAAAACCAGGAAGCCGCCCGCGAAAATTACGAAATCGCTATGGAGCGTTACCGTCTGGGCGATTTATCGGGAATCGAATTGCGGGAAGCGCAAAACAGCCTGTTGGAAGCTGAAGAACGATTATTGCAAGCGCAATTCAACACCAAACTTTGCGAGATTTCTTTACTGCAAATATCGGGACAAGTAATGTCTTACTTGGAATAATACTGTTTTTTAATTATAAAATAGACTTCGCAATTCCCATTTCCAGTCCGCGCAATTCTGCCAGTCCGCGCAAACGGCCGATGCAGGAATACCCCGGATTGGTTTTCTTTTTCAAATCATCGATCATCTGATGACCGTGGTCGGGACGCAGCGGGATGGAACAATTCCGTCGCTGTTGCAATAGCAGGATTTGTTTCATCACATTGTACATATCCACATCGCCCTCCAAGTGGTTGGCTTCGTGAAAATTCCCTTCTTCATCCCGTTGAGTGCTCCGGAGATGGATAAAGTGGATGCGGTCGCCCAAACGTTCCACCATTCCGGGCAAATCATTGTCGGCCCGTACCCCGAAGGAACCGGTGCAAAAACACAGCCCGTTCGACGGATTGGGAACGGCTTCCACCAAGCGTTTGAAATCTTCTTCCGTACTCAAAATACGGGGCAAACCAAAAATAGGATAAGGAGGATCGTCGGCATGGATAACTAATTTTACGCCCATTTCATCGGCAATCGGACAGATTTCCCGAAGGAATTCAATCAGGTTTTCCCGCAATTTTTCCGCATCGACTTCTTTGTATCTATCCAATGCTTCCTGAAATTGTTCGACCGTAAAACTTTCTTCCGAACCGGGAAGGCCCGCAATAATGTTCCGGGTAATTAATTTTTTTTCTTCCTCCGGCATCTCTGCAAAACGCGCTTCCGCTTTTTCAATTTCTTGGGAAGTATAGTCTTTTTCCGCTCCCGGACGTTTCAGGATAAACAAATCAAAAGCGACCAAAGCGGCTTTTTCGAAGCGCAAAGCCTTGGAGCCGTCCGGCATCGGAAACGCCAGATTGGTGCGCGTCCAGTCCAATACCGGCATGAAATTGTAGGTGATAATGTCGATCCCGCAAGCCGCCAGATTCCGGATACTTTGTTTGTAATTTTCGATGTATTGGCGGAAATCACCGGTTTGCGTTTTGATGTGTTCATGCACCGGCACACTTTCCACTACCGACCATTTCAGGCCGGCCGCTTCAATGATTGCTTTCCGTTTCGTAATTTCTTCTACTGTCCACACTTCCCCGTTGGGAATCTGGTGCAAAGCCGTCACAATCCCGGTTGCACCCGCTTGTTTGATGTCTTCCAGGCTTACCGGATCATTCGGCCCATACCAACGCCATGTTTGTTCTGTTAAATTCATTGTTTTTTATCATTAAAAAAGTACCTTTGTAAATCGTTACAAAGATACTATTTTTTTAATTCAATATGGAAAACATTTTTAGCGTAAAAGGAAAAGTCGCCGTGGTTACCGGCGCAGGGGGTGTATTGGGCGGAAGTATTGCCAACAGCTTGTCAAAAGCCGGGGCAAAAATTGTTGTTTTGGATATCCGTCAGGAAAACTTGGACAAAAAAGTGGCTGAATTGCAGGGGATAGGCGGAGAAGCCATCGGGTTTATCTGTAATGTGTTGGATATGAACAGTCTGCATGAAACAGCCGATAAAATTGTCGCCCAATGGGGACGGATTGATATTTTGGTCAATTGTGCCGGCGGCAATGTTCCGGGCGCTACATTGACTCCCGACCAGACTATTTTTGATATGAAGATCGAAGATTGGGAAAAAGTCATCAACCTGAATCAGAACGGAACCGTTTATCCGTGCTTAGCTTTCGGAAAAGTCATGGCCGGCCAGAAAGAAGGAAGCATCATCAATATTTCTTCCATGGCCACTTACTCTGCCCTGACGCGCGTGCCGGGCTATTCGGTTGCCAAAACGGGTATCAATATTTTTACCAAATGGCTGGCTTCCGAATTGGCGCAAAAATTTGGAGAAGGCGTCCGGGTAAATGCGATTGCACCGGGATTTTTCATTGGCGACCAAAACCGGGCCGTGTTAATCAATCCGGATGGTTCTTTAACCGATCGGAGCAAAAAAGTATTGGCCAAAACGCCTATGGGCCGCTTTGGCGATATTACCGAATTAAACGGCGCCGTACAATTCCTGTGTTCACCGGCAGCAAGCTTCATCACGGGAGCGATTCTTCCGATAGATGGCGGCTTCAGCGCATTCAGCGGCGTATAAAAAGATTTTCTGTCATTGCGGGTCAAGCCCGCAATGACAGTTCTTTCAAAAGAACTTTTTGGACAGCCTCCTCTTACCAGGAATATCGAAGTCCTGCATTTAATCCGAATACCAGCGGATGTTCCGCCCGAATCGTATAGGGCTGGTTATTATCTAAATAATAATTCACTTGAGGCTCAAAATAAATACTGTAGTTTTTTATAATCTTGTAATCTATCCCGATGGCCGCATTGACAGACCACTGTAAACCGTCTATTTTCTCATTGGACTGAATGCTGAATTTCCGGTTATTTTCATCATAACTGTTTTGTACCCGGTGCGATACTAAGCCTTTTTCCACGATTCCACCGGCAGAAATATAGATATTCCAATTGGAATGGTTATTATGATACAGATTAGCCACCAGATTGACCGGAATGCCCAAATAATGCAGTCCGACCGTAGCATCCCGTTTCGGGAGTTTATTTTCAAATGTAGAATACAAATACGTGTAAATTAGCCCGCTTTCAACGGAAAAATAGTCATTCAGCTCTTTCCTGAAACTCAATCCGAAAGAAAGAGGCAGGTGATGGGTAATTTCGGCAAAATTGTCGGGAGAAAATTCTTCGTCCGTGGTATTTTCCTGAAATAAATCGCGACTCTTGCTACTTGCCATCAAATCGGGCTTGGAGTAGTCGCTGAAAGTTTCCGGATAATTGTTCATAGCCAGAAGGTTTCCGCCGGAACCCACGTGCAGGCCAAAACTTTTTGTTTTTTTCTTGTTGGGAGAAGCTATGCAAACTAATTTCCCTTGTAAAACATTATCCGGAAAAGAAAAAGTTTCTCTCTTTTTCTCTTTCGGTTCAGGCGGTTCCGCGACAGCCAAATCTGTTTCGACTTCCCTTACATCAAGTTCGGGAAGAACAGGAACTCCTGCATTTCCGGCGCCCGGTTTTTGCCGGACAGATACCGGTTTAATTTGTACACTTGAAGACTCATCAGACAACACACTTTTTCCTTCAAATACATCCGTTGGAGTTGTCTTTTCATGATTGGGTAATTCAGTTGCTGTTTCATAACACTCTATTTGTTTTTGTTCATTAAACGAAAAAATGATCCACATCAAAGCAATAGATGCGGCTACTGCCATTCCGGAAATCCAGGGCCAAAGCCGGACTTTTTTCCCGGATTTTGCGTTCAGGCGTTTTTCAATTTCATCCCAGGAATCCTCCGCTACAGGCCGGGAATAATCTTTCAACTTGTTCTTAATAACGTCATTGAACGCGTCTTTGTTCATATTATTATTTACACTCATTGTCATTTGTACAGTTCTTGTATTTTGGTTTGTAACAATTGTCTTGCGCGGGCAAATTGCGAGCGCGAAGAACCTTCTTTAATATTCAATATCAGGGCTATTTCCGCGTGTGAATATCCCTCAATGGCATAGAGGTTGAAAACGGTTTTGAATCCTACCGGCAGTTCGTTTATACATTGCAGGATTTCTTCCGCCGAAAGTTGCTCTACAATCGTCACATCGAAACTGTCGATAGCCTCCTCATAGTCATCCCAACTCACCTTTTCCCGTTGCATCTTTACGCTTCTTAGATATTCAAGCGCCGAAGTGATGAATATTCGCCGCATCCAACCTTCAAAAGAACCCGCGCCGGAATAATCGCCTATTTTAGTAAACACCTTAATAAATCCCTCTTGTAATATATCCCGGGCGGTTTCTTTTTCATTCACATAGCGGACACAAATGCCTAACATTGCAGGAGCGTAAAGCTCGTACAACTTTTTCCGTGCTCCTGTATCATTATGCTTACAGCCTTCAATCAACTGCAGTTGGTCGGGCATTTTATTGTCCATATTTATATACTATATAGATGAAAGAAATATCAAAAACGTTGCATCTGAAAGTAATTTTTTTTGTTATGATCATAAAGGTAGTTTAAAAATTAAAAAAACCCCGAATTTCTCCGGGGTAATCTGTGAAAGCAATTCACAATTGTCAATTCAAAATCACAATTCCACAGTAGGAGATGAGGTAAAATGGGAAACTGCTTTTGAAAAGAGACTCGGAAATTTTAATGACCTATTGTGAATACAGGTAATAATTGACAAAACTATATGACTTTTATCTATTCGGGTGCAATATGAACCTTTTCCATTTTCTGTCATTGCGGGCTTGACCCGCAATCCCATTCAGACACGAATTTATATAAGTTCGTCCTTACGATTTCAATAATTTCCGGTTTTCTACTTCCTGTAACACACTCATCTGTTGAATAGCGATTCTGTTCAATTTTATTGTAAAAAAATCGCCCATAATGTTTAGCAGAATTCAAATATTTTTATAACTTTGCTTTCGAAATTAGATGTCAAATTTGTATGCAATGAACACTAAAGCTAAAAATCCAATTCGAACAAATAATTATTTGTTAAAGATAGTGGAAGATAAAAAGGCCATACATAATTGCATTCGTACCAAAGGAAACTTACAACAATTAGCCCTAAGCCGTGAAATTAAATTTGCAACTCCCATATAATATTGAACAAAAAGGAGATGGAACATATTTTTTGAAAATCATTTGAATTCTATGCTTTTCGTTTGTGATGTATTCGATGGAAAAGAAAAAGGACGACTACGTCTTTTTAATAATTGGTATAAGAAATATCAAGGAGATGACATTTTATTAAAAATAGATTACCAAACAATTTTTCCTGATTATAATTTATTGGCTTCTCTGTTAATACATAAAGAGAATGTATTGAAAGACTTCGTGATAAAACAATTTCAAGAATTTATTGAAACAATGAAATACTGATGGTGCATCTTGTATGGTGCTTGGTCAGGCGGCTGAGGTTGCCAATGTCTAAAACAATCATTTCAGACATCATTTGAGCGTTTTTTCAGTGCATGGTACATGGTGCACGGAAGTAAGTCCCGCAGGGATAACATTTTATTAACCGTATGCAAGCGTAGCGCAGCTTACGGATATGGGATGCCCCGCTACCCCCGGCCCCGCATGGGGCGGTACAAGTAGTGTCGTCCTTGCAGGACTTCGTGTACGGGCCTGTTCCTTTTCCGTAGGTTGCGCTACGCTCCACCTACGGTTAATAAAATATTGCCCCTATGCGGGGCTTGTTTCTGTGCGCCTTTGCGACAGTGCACCCAAAAAGGTTCAAATGGTACACAATTTGAGTAATTCCACACATTTGTGTGTTTTTATTTTTTATCGCTGATTAAAAAGCAATCTAAGTTTTTGCGAAGTGTAATTTTCAAATTTCTTGAGCAGAAACGGTACTAACATACAATAAATTGTTACAGTCGTCAAATAATTCTCGAATATCTCTTTCCAATTCATTCGAATCAGTCATCAAATATAAAGCTATATGGGTATCTAAAAGGTATCGGTCCATAAGAGATTTAAGATAATAGGTACTACTTCATAAAAGCTCTCATGTCCAAAATTTCCATAGGACCAATTCCGCCCGGATGGTCTTTTAAATACTGTCCGGCCTTAGATAGTTTTCCGGATGGTGTATAAGTAAACGGCACTTTTTTCCCATCCTCATACAGCCAAGAGGTTCTTTTTTTTTCTTTTTTCTTTTTTTCTTCCATGATGATTATTTTTAATTAGTGAGCTTTTAGTTATTCTCTTGGCAAAGGTAATAATTTTTTCCAATTAAAAAACATTCAAATGGTACACGATTTGAGCCTTTTGGGTGCACGGTGCACGGTGCAAAGGTACACGATAAATGCTTACGCCGGAGGCGTTGCATTATTGTAGTCATTCAATCAGCCATCCCACCTACAACCGCGGAGCGGTTGCATTATAATCAAATGAAAATCAATACGATAATGAAACCGCTCCGCGGTTTTTGGTTTGGAGGAATTATCTTGTTTCTACAATAATGCAACGGCTCCGCCGTAAGCATTCGTCATCACCTTGCATCGTTTTCCGCTTGCGTCAGCC
>JAISKT010000303.1 GCA_031261295.1 Candidatus Symbiothrix sp.
CGCTACGTGACGGAAGTATGGGGCGACAACCTGGAGCTATTGGACCGCAAACCGGATGGAGGCGCTCAAGGCAACAAACCTCCTTTCCCGGAACCGCCTGCAGCGGCTGCTCCTCGCACAGCTACCGCCGCGCCTGCCCAAACGCAAACAACGACTCCGCTTCCGGCATCGGACGAGAGCGACGACTTGCCGTTCTAAACAATCTCCTGTCATGGCGGGCTTGACCCGCCATGACATACGTTTAATTTTACCCCTAAATCCTCTTCAGGGGTTTTGATGGCTTACTGGTAAAACCTTGGGTTAGGCTAAACAGTAATTGTAGCCGGGGCTGACCAAAAAGCCGCTCATTTATGTCCAAACTAAGTTTATATTCCTGCAATGTTCGGATAGTACTGATAAATTACACACTGATAGCTTGTTGTGAGTTGTCGCAGTTAGAACTTGAATCCGCCCAGTGCCTATTCAGGCAAACCGATAGCGGAGATATTAGAGAGTAAGGGAATTGAGAATCAGATACATGAAAAAGGATACAGAAATAATCCATTGACGGATGAACAAAAAACGAACAACAATATCAAATCGAAGACACGAGTACGCGTGGAACACATTTTTGGATTTATAGAGCAAAGCATGCACGATTTTCACATTCGTTCCATTGGTATTAAGCGAGCTACGTCAATCATCGGGTTAATTAATCTGACATACAATATTTGTCGCTACGAACAAATTGTTCGGCTACAACTTTTGCCGGCAGGACAGTAATTATATGATAAATAGATAGATTTTGCAAAAAAATAGTGCTAAAAAGTTTAATTGGATAGAAAATTTTGCATAAATTTACAACGATTATTGCAGTTGGAATTAATGGACTTCGTTTTATCTGGGATAGTCTCCTCTAAAAAGGGTAATGACTCCGCGAGAAAAAAAGTAATTTTTAGAAGTCCCCAATATTCTATTAACATGCTAAATCTAATGTATCATGAAAAGAATGAAATTAACCGTTTTGAGTTTCTTTGTTTTGAGTTCGTCTATATGCATGGCTCAATTGAAAGTGGATGCTTCCGGCAGGAGTATTTTCGGGAAGCAGCTAACGTTTGATAAAGGAATCTCTATTGTGGATGAAAGCACATCAACTAATCCCATGCCGTTCAGAATCACAAGGAAAACCAATAACGACATTCTGTTTTCCCGTACTTCAACATCGGCCGGGTTGGTAATACAATCGTATGGAAATGTGCTGATGGGGAATAGTCTTCCTTCCAGTGTTTCGCCGGATTATATTCCGCTACGCATTTATACTAACTACTTTCCGGGAGCAGAGATATTCATGACATCCAGCAATAGAACAATCAATACCAACAAAACCCTCAATAATTGTATTGATGCGTTTATTCAAGATGTGACAATCACCAACAATGCAAAACTAAGCATTGATGCACAAAATAAAACAATTGTTAATAGTAATTTTGAAGTAACTTTAGGCTCCGAATTAGAAATTAAATAATTATAGTTATGAAGAAGTTATTTTGTTTATTTATTTCACTGAGTATGTTCGCATCACTGCATGCTCAAGATATTGTAATCAAGACTTATATGTTACCGGAAATAATCAAAGGCGGACAGCAAGTTGATAGTATGATAGTCAGTACAAGTGGTAGAGAGCGCTACAAATTGACGGGTAAATATGATGCCCATGGAAATGTGCTTGAACAAACAACATACGGCAGAGGGATATATTCTTTTTGGTCTTTGAGCGACAAGCGAGAATACGCATACGACTTATTGGACAACCTGACACAGGAAATTCTAAGCAATTGGAAAAATAATACTTGGCAAAATGTATCAAAAACAGAATCAATCTTTGACGAATCGGGAAGATTAACATCTCAAATTGCCTATTCTGGCTACCCGGATGGTGCTTGGGTGTTAAATTGGAAGAGTGAAAATAGTTATGAGGGCAATAAGGTTGTGCATTCAGAATATGAATGGATAGGTGATACAGAAGGTTGGCGGCCCGTTGAAAAAACCGAAACGGAGTCCGTTTATAGCGATAGCGGACATACTATTTTCATCCGGTTTTATACTTGGAATCGGATGAAAGAGTGTGTATTAGTCGGTTCAACTGAGGAAAAATACGATACCGGCAATAACTTGATTTTACGTATTGTCGCCCAAAAAGACAAATCGGAGTATAAATATACTGCAGACAATAAGCTAAGCAAACAGTATAATTATACTTGGGATAGTCATACGGAAGAATGGTTGCCAAAAGACAAAATAGAAAACGAATATGACAATGCCGCCTATTCGTCAATCTGTTATTCATTTGTATGGAATAAAGAAAAAAACGATTTTAGCCTCAAGAAAAAGACAGAATATGACTACAATACACTGGGTAGGGTAATTGCAAACCGCCAATTTTTATGGGACGAATCCGGAAACTTGTGGAATCCAAGTCGTACAACGGCAATAGAAGTGGACGATAATGGCAATATCCTTTCTCTTGTTGCATATTCTTGGATTGAGAATGATTGGCATCTTTCTGATTTTTACGAATATGCTTACGATACTTATAACAATCCATTACAGTCTTCCATTACGACCTACTACGCCGACCAAATCAGCGCTTCAGAGAAAATCACCTATCATTATTCCCCTTTTTCAGCTATTGAGAACGTTCCGGAACAAACATCCCTTGATTTATATCCCAACCCCGTCACCGATATTTTTACGGTCAGCGGATTGAGAAGCAGTGCCGAAATCACATTAAGCGATATGAACGGTCACATAATTTTGAGCCGAAAGATGGAAAACAACGAAGCGGTTTCGATTCAATCGCTTGCCCCGGGTGTTTATTTATTAAAGGTGAATGCAGGCAAGGAAAGCATTATCCGGAAAGTAGTCAAAAAATAAATCAATAAATTCAGTTATGAAAAAACACATATTATTGCTTTTAATTCTCCTATTAAGAGGTAATCTATCAAACTGCCATTTCCGATATGGAGGATATCCGCCTGCGTAATCATTCGGCTTTGAAAATACGCATAAAAAATGGCTTTTGGATCACCGGAACCCCCTGTGTTTAAACTAAATACAGGGGGTTTCCGATGATTCGTTTTTAGGGGTTATCAGCCGTTGATACAATGTATTCGACCAAGGCAACCCCGTTTTATTATACACCAAATAAAGAAGATAGGAAATCGCAATCGTAGCGATCAAATGAAAAACAGCTCCTCCATAAATAACGAATGGATTATCGGTCTTGTCCAAAAGAAGTTTCAAT
>JAISKT010000315.1 GCA_031261295.1 Candidatus Symbiothrix sp.
GCCGCCGAACTTTGCGTATCATCGGTTTTCTTGACACGAGCAATGAAAAAGGTGACGAAAAAGACAGCAGGACAATGGCTTGATGAAGCGATTATCACCGAATCCAAAATTCTGTTGCGCAAACCCGGCGGGTCAATTAAGGAAATAGCGGAGAAATTGCATTTTTCCGACCAAGCGGCGTTCAGTAAGTTTTTTAAGAAGAATGTGGGCGTAGCGCCGTTGGAATACAAGAAAAGGAGTGTGTGAGATTTTTTAGAAGATTGTACGGAAGTTTTTCGTACCTTTGCAGCATGAAATTTTTATCCGTTATACTATCTCTTTATATTGTAACGCTTTCACTTTCATTTTGCCTCAATAGCTGCTTCGTCGAAAACGAAAAATGTCAAATCGAGCAGCAGGATTGTGCCGATTGTTGTTCGCCTTTTTCGCTCTGCAATACCTGCGCCGGCTTTGTGATTGAAAAGAGGACCGACATTGAAACCAAAACTCAAGCTGTATCTACCGACGTAGATTTAGATCAAATTCAAATTTATACCAACGCATACCTCGACAGTATCTGGCAACCGCCGCAATTTGCTTAATTATTTCTATAGACAAATTTTTATAATTGGGATTATATCAATGATCCCAGTATAATTTTAGTATGTATTAATTAAGTAAAAATAAAATGAAATCATATATAATTATATTTGTTGCATGGATTTCATGCAACATGCTGGTTGCTCAAAATACAGTCGAGGCGACCGCTGCAAACAATGATACAATTAGCAGTTTAACCACAGAACTCAACGAAATTGTTGTCGCTTCCACCCGCAGTTCGCGGACAATTGAAAGTATTCCTACCCGGATGGAATTAATCGGGGTCGAAGAACTGGACGAAAAAGCCAATATGAAGCCCGGCGACATTCGCCTGCTGTTGAGCGAAAGTACAGGGATTCAAACGCAACAAACTTCGCCTATTTCTGCTAATGCTTCCATTCGCATTCAAGGTTTAGACGGCCGATATACGCAGATATTGAAAGACGGTTTCCCGTTGTATTCCGGTGCGGCGAGTGGACTGGGATTGTTGCAAATTCCTCCGCTCGATCTTAAACAGGTAGAGATAATCAAAGGCTCTTCTTCCACACTTTACGGCGGCGGAGCCATAGCAGGGTTAGTCAATCTGATTTCCAAAACTCCGACCAATAAACGCGAGTTGAGTTTTCTTTTGAATGGAACTTCGGCTTTGGGATTGGATATTAGCGGATTTTATTCGCAGAAATTTGAAAAAATCGGCGTAACGCTTTTCGCCTCACACAATAGCAGCGAGCCGTACGATCCCGCTAACATCGGATTGAGCGCCATTCCGAGACTCCACCCCGCTAAGGCAGGGCAAAAAGGCTAATGACGTATCTTTGCGGTAAAAAAGAGTGAGGCAAACTACACACCCCGTCCAATCGGTTGGAACATCAAAGTCCGTTTCCGAGATTGGGACTACCGCTTGAAGCAAAAAAGATTATCGGAGTCAAAGTTCTCAAGAACTATGCTACCATCATTGTAAGCTTGCATCCTTTTTAAGAAGCGGTAGAGTTTGCCACACTTTGTAAACAACAAGGACAAAGTTATGGAAAAAATTCAGAAAATGGGCTTATTGACAGGTATTCCGGTAATAAATTTTCATGCCGCCGGAATAGATGTAGGAAGTATGCTAATGACCGTTTCATTTACAGATACTTTCGGGAATCAGTGTTTGTACGAAACAAACGGGTTTACTAAAGACTTGAAAGCCTTGGTAGCCCTCTTGCAAGAGCAAGGCGTGAAAGATGTTGCCATGGAAGCGACAGGAGTTTACTGGATGAGTTTATATGAACTTTTGGAAGATTCGGGGATAAAAGTAACGCTAATCAATCCCAGTCATTATAAGAACTCCGCCAATCAAAAAACAGATATTAATGATTGTATCTGGATCCATCAGTATCATTCCTGTGGTATTTTGCGCCATTCACACATTGCACCGGATTTATACCGGGAACTGCGTCATTATATTCATGAACGTACTGTGATACAAGTTCAGAAGAGTGATACCTTAAACCGGATGCACCGGCTTTTAACGCTGATGAATATAAAATTTCAGCATTTAATCAGTGATATAGAAGGCGCAGGTGGCATGAAACTGTTAAGAGCCATCGCCTGTGGCATAACCGATCCGCAAGAATTACTCAGTTACATTAATGTGGACAGATTCAAAGCCGTCAGGGAAGAACTGTTGGATTCATTAAACGGGATTTATAAAGAACAATTTGTCACTCTGTTGCAAATGAAGCTGGAAGAATATGATTTTTTTGTCCACCGGATGAAAAAATACGAAGTATTAATAGAGGGGGTATTAAAAAAAATGCCGGACTTTTACAGTAGAGAAGAAGAAGCGGCTGTATCTGCTCAAAAGAAAAAACAGGGCGTCAAATATGTTCGTAAAAATCAATATGGCATTGATGTAAAAAGTCATCTTAAACGGATAACAGGAATAGACTTGACTCAGGTGGAAGGATTTGATGAAAAAATGTTGTTGGATATAATCAGCGTAACCGGCACCGATATGAGTAAATGGCCAACCGGACAGCATTTTGTCAGTTATCTGAAATTGAGTCCCCGAAAAAAGATAAGCGGAGGCAAGCAGTTGGGTCACGATAGAAGCAAGACATCCAATCCTGCAACGCAAGCCTTTCGTTTAGCGGCACGATCCTTAGCTGGAAGTAAAGGTAATTGGGGTGTATTATATCGAAGATTATCGGTTAAAAAAGGAGCAAAGACAGCCAATAAAGCAGTTGCCCGTAAATTGGCTGTCTTATTTTATGTTTTAGTCAAGAATCATCAACCATACGATAAAAATAAAGTGATAGAGCAAGAACAAAAACGACAAGAAAGGGAGATTGCCCGCTTCAAAAAAACAGCACATAGATTAGGATATACTGTCCAAAAAGTGGCTTGAATATGAGCGGATTATAAAGTACGTCATTGTAA
>JAISKT010000105.1 GCA_031261295.1 Candidatus Symbiothrix sp.
CACCACCACACTGGGTAATTATTTCAAATCGAATCCGGAAATCAAAACCGGACATGGATGGGCGCGAGGTCAGGCCTGGCATCCGGTGGGTCTGGTGGGGCCGGTGAAATTGTTGTGATATGTATCTTTCTGTATTTTTGGTAGTCGGATAAGGTTTTGTAGAAAGTCGAGTATAGGGATTGCAGGGTGCCTAACCTCACCCCCCGGCCCCCTCTCCTGAAGGCGAGGGGGAGAGTGGCTGTCGCTTGCGGGTCCGGGTTTTCTAAACTGGTTTTCAGTTTTTGGATATCCTGTGTGTTGGCGGGGTTGTCGATAACGGCCAGATAGTCGCCTGCTTTTACTTCCTGGTTATCGTTCACATACAGTTCTTTCAGTTTGCCGGATGCTCGCGCTGCAATTGCTGCCGGAGGGACGGAGCCGGTCAGCTCGGATATATCGGCAATAATGGTATCGCAGCTACGCTGCTCTTGGTGCAAGACAGGCATCAACCCCGTGCGCTTACGCACACGGCTACAAAGATGTTAGCGCTACGTGCCTTTATGGAAATGTTTATTAGCTTATATACAAATAGATATAACTTTAACACTTCTCTTTATTTTCTATTTATAAATGAGTTAAAGAGAGGTGCGAAACATTAGTTTATTTATCATGCCTAAATGTCTATTGATTTTAATTAATTTTAAACTGAATTTTATTTTCTTCCAAGAGGCGAATGATATTTCTATCTATCCCTATCTTTTGCGATTCGGCATACAAAGATACGGATAATTGTTTTTCCAAGTCTTCAATTTTAAAAAATAACGAGCAATTTCCCGGATTATTTTTGATACAGGATGATAATTCGGCTATTATTTTTTCATCGAGATTGTATATTGGAATGGAGATTGTGATTTTTTTCAGTAAAGAATCTTTCACTTCCGACATTTGTTGGATAGATGATATTTTGAAATCCAAGACAGACTCTTTGTACTGGCGCGGTTGGAATTTGCCTCTAATCAGCAGGTACATATTCGGATGACCGTATTTGCCGAACTCGATAAAATCTTTCCCGAACAAAGGTATTTCGGCGCTTCCCGTAAAATCTTCCAATTTGATGACGCCGTAAGGATTTCCGGTTTTTGTATTTCCCTGTTTGAAAGCCGTAACAATTCCGCCCAACATCAGTTCTATATTGGTATTGCCTGCATTTTTGACTTCCTCCAATTCATTCAGTTTGGTGTTACATACATGGTTCAGGATTACGTAATAATCATCCAACGGATGGGAGGATAGATAAATCCCGACCAAATCTCTTTCTTTGTTCAATCGTTCGATATTGCTCCAGGCTTCGGCTTTTGGAATTTCGGGTTTGGAAATTTCCACAGAATCGAATCCTCCAAACAGGGAATTTATGGCGGAAGTTTTATCCGCCTGGTATTTATTTCCGTAATGGATAAGCGTTTCGATAAATTGTTCGCCTTTGGCATTCGGAGCAAAAAGCTGTTCGCGTTTGAGTTCGGTAAAATTATCGAAAGCGCCGGAACAGCACAGGGCTTCTATACTTCTTTTATTGCAGGTTGTCAGGCTCACTCTCTCCACAAAATCAAAAATGGATTTGAAAGGGCCGTTGGCTTCCCGTTCTCTGATAATGGCTTCAACAGCAGAGGTTCCCACGCCTTTCACGCCGCCCATGCCAAACCGGATATTTCCTTCTTTGTTGACGGTAAAATTCAATTCCGATTCGTTGACGTCCGGGCCTTTTATCACAATTCCCATGCTGCGACATTCGTCCATGAATTTGGTAATTTCCCCGATATCATCTCGGTTGCGGGTCAAGTTGGCCGCCATAAATTCACCCGGATAATGCGCTTTCAAATAAGCCGTTTGGTAGGATACCCAAGAATAGCAGGTGGCATGTGATTTATTGAAGGCATATTTGGCAAATTCCGCCCAGTCGCTCCAGATTTTTTCCAAAGTTTTACTGTCATGACCTTTGGCTGTGGCTCCATCCATAAACTCTTCTTTCAAATGAGCCATTTTATCGATCAATTTTTTCCCCATCGCTTTCCGCAACTCATCCGATTTTCCGCGGGTAAATCCCGCTAATTCGCGGCTCAGAAGCATGACCTGTTCCTGATAAACGGTGATTCCGTAAGTATCTTTCAAAAACTCTTCCATCTCCGGAAAATCGTAAGTGATTGCTTTCCGTCCATGTTTGCGGTCGATGAAATCAGGAATATACGCCATGGGTCCCGGACGATACAAAGCATTCATCGCTATCAAGTCTTCAAACTTGGTCGGTTGCAATTCCCGGAGGTATTTTTGCATTCCCGCCGATTCAAACTGGAATGTGCCGATGGTCTGTCCTTTACTGTATAACTCGTAAGTTTTGGCATCATCAATCGGAATTGTAGATATATCAATGTCTATTCCTTTGGATTTTTTGATATTGGAAATCGCTTCTTTGATGATGGACAAGGTTTTCAATCCCAGAAAGTCCATCTTTATCAAACCGATGGATTCGATGACGGAGCCTTCATATTGGGTAACCAGCACATCTTCGTCGCTGCCTTTTTCTTTGGCTGTACTCAAGGGAACAAAGTTGGTCAAGTCGTCCGCCCCGATGATTACTCCGCAGGCGTGTACCCCAATCTGGCGCACCGTTCCTTCCAACATTTCCGCATATTTCAAGGTGTCCGACAGATTCACATCGTGGGAATTACGGGCTTCCTGAAGTTCGGGAACATAGTGTACGCAGTTGGCTATATTGATTTTCGGCGCTTTTCCGTCTTTTCCTTCCGGCAAACGGTCGGGAATCAGCTTGGTCAACCGGTCTGCCTCCGACAACGGGAGTTTTTGCACGCGGGCGACGTCTTTAATGGATGATTTGGTTGCCATCGTGCCATACGTGATGATATGAGCCACCCGTTCCTTTCCGTATTTCTCCGTTACCCAACGCAATACATCCGATCGGCCGTCGTCGTCGAAGTCAATATCAATATCGGGGAGGGAAATACGATCGGGATTCAAAAAACGTTCAAACAGCAAATCGTATTTCAACGGGTCTATATCCGTGATTCCCAAGCAATAAGCGACTGCTGATCCTGCCGCAGAGCCACGACCGGGGCCGACAGCCACACCCATATCGCGTGCTGCCTGTATAAAATCCTGTACAATCAAAAAATATCCGGGAAAACCCATGGTCTTCATGGTGTCCAGCTCAAAATCTATCCGTTCCAATACCGAAGGATCGATATGGCCGTCTGCATCTGCATATCTTTTGGGGACATTCTTGTAAGTTAATTCGCGGAGATAATCGGATTCGTATTTGATGCGTAAAACCTTATCGTATCCGCCCAATGTATCGAAACGTTTGGCATCTTCCTTGTTAAATTCTTCGCGTAAAGCGGCTTCCGAATATTTATTTCTGTATGATTCTTCCGTTGCAAAAGTTTCCGGAATAGAAAAAACCGGCATCAACGGATCCGAATCGATGTTGTAAAATTCCACTTTATCTGCGATTTCCAATGTATTGGCCAGCGCTTCGGGCAGATCGGGGAAAATAGCGCTCATTTCTTCCGGCGTCTTAAACCATTCTTGTTTGGTATAATGCATCCGGTTGGGATCGTCCAAATCTTTACCGGTACTCAGACAAATCAGGCGGTCGTGCGCTTCGGCATGTTCTTCCTCCACAAAATGGACATCATTGGTACAGATATATTTGGTATGGGTTTTTTCCGCCAATTCCAATATAGCCTTGTTTACGGGAATCTGGTTTTGATAGGTATCTTGAGCGCCACCCGGTTTGTCGGTCTGGTGCCGTTGAAGTTCAAGATAAAAATCATCACCGAAGATTTTTTTGAACCATTCGATGGATTCTTTTGCCTCCCGAAGATTTAGTTCGGAAATAGCAACCGAAGTAGAGCCGAAACCATTGTCGCTTTGCGTATCTTCGTCAACCGAATAATC
>JAISKT010000125.1 GCA_031261295.1 Candidatus Symbiothrix sp.
GTCGATTTTTTCAATCTCCAGAATTTAATCCGTGGGGCAGAAGCCTCCGGGATTCTTCCCATAGTCCGCACCTACGATTCTTCGGAAACCGCTATCAGCAAAGCGCTTGATTTGGGGGCAAAAGGCATTCAGGTTCCCCAGATTCAATCGGCGGAAGAAGCCAAAGAAGTCATCAAAGCCGCCAAATATTTTCCGAAAGGCGAGCGTGGCGTTTGCCGTTTTGTCCGTGCAGCCAACTATTCGTCTACACCGAGAAACGAATATTTTGAATCGGCTAACGAAGCTTTGGTCATCCTTCAAGTAGAGGGAAAACAAGTTTTGAATCAGTTAGACAGCATTTTAGCCGTTGAAGGATTGGACATTCTTTTTGTCGGCCCTTACGACTTGTCTCAATCGCTGGGCGTTCCGGGACAGGTTTCACATCCTACGGTGATCGAGGCCATCAAAGGCATTACCGAACAGGCGAAAAAAGCAGGCGTCGTTATCGGCGTATTTTGCGATACCTTTGAAGCGGCCGCTTTGTGGCGCAATGCCGGTATCCAGTATTTGTCCTATTCTGTTGATGTAGGAATTTTTACGGAAGCGTGTGCCAACATTGTCAATCAATTAAAGAAATAAAAATTCCATCAATTGTTAATTATTAATTATTAATTTCCATATCATAATGAGTGAAACAAAAAACAAATCCAATCTGATAACGCCGGGATATACGCTGACCTTTGTGTTGGTTACCTTGCTGTTTTTTTTATGGGCGTTTCCCAACACATTAAACGATGTGTTGATTACACAGTTTAAAAAATCGCTACAATTGTCCCTGTCTCAAACCGGTTTACTGCCGGTAGCGCTGAAATGCGGTTATTTTGTAACTTCTATTCCGGCAGGACTTTTCATGCAACGCAAAGGCTATAAATTCGGACTTTTAATCGGATTGGCCTTGTTTGCCTGCGGATTTTTCCTGTTTATTCCGGCTTCCTTATCTCAACAATTCTGGTTTTTCCTGCTGGCTATTTTTATTACCACCAGCGGAGCGGCTTTTCTCGAAATCGGCGCCAACAGTTTTGTGGTAGGTCTGGGCGATAAATCATCTGCCGAACGCCGTTTAAATTTGGCACAATCGTTCAATCCAATCGGCGGTATTGCAGCAGCGGCAGCCGGTACTTTCTTTATCTTTTCGGGCAACGAACCCTCCAAAGACCAAATCGCCAACTGGGATCCAAGCTTATGGGGCGTGGATACGTATAAAGATTTCCTTCGCGAAGAAAATATGCGTGTCATTCCCACCTACATTACCTTGGGAATATTGGTAATCATTGTCGGTCTCTTAATTTGGCGGGCAAAATTTCCCGCATTAGATGCACCTAAAAATTCGGAAAAAGAAGAAAAAGGCAGTTTTAAAGCCCTACTTCAGTTTCCGCAATGGTGGGGCGGCGTTATTTCGCAATTTTTCTATCTCGGCGCCCAGTTGGGAACATGGAGTTATCTGATTTTATACATTCAGCAAAACAGTTTGCTGGCCGAAAAACAAGCGGGTATCTTCTTGACAGTCAATATGGCTATCTTTATGGTTGGACGGTTTTTCTCCACTTGGTTGATGAAATACATTAAACCGGTCAAATTGATGGGTACCTATTGTTTGATTAATATCTGTTTGGTGGCTGTCTCTATTTTAGGTTCGAGTTGGGCTAACGCCAAATTCGGTATTGGATTAAGCGACTGCATTTTACCGGTTCCGTTTACTGATTTACAAGTACCGGTTGGCATTTATGCGTTGATAATGTCCACCTTCTTTATGTCGTTGATGTATCCAACCAATTTTGCTTCCGGCATCAAAGGTTTAGGCCCGCACGCCAAATTAGGGGCATCTATTTTAGTCATGAGTTTGATTGGCGGCGCGGTGTTGTCATTTCTCATGGGCAGAATCGCCGATACCGAATGGGCAGGCGAAGCCATTGCTCCGGCAATGATTATCCCGATTATCTCGTATTGCGTGATCTGTTGGTACGCCTTTTCCGGTTCAAAACCGCGAGGGCCTATTTACGAATAAAACACATTGCTCACCACCCTATTTATAGAGACGCAAAATTTTGCGTCTCTATTTTTTTATTTAGAACTTATTTGATGTATTACTTCCTACATTTATTTTGAGAACCGTTTTTTCCTGCTTTATAGGTCTTGTATTATAAATATATTTAAAAATAAATAATTATAAATAAAAATAAGCGTTTTCCCATTTATTATCATGATATTTGCATTGCATTATTAATTCATTTATTAACAGCGCTTTTTCGCAAACTCACAACATTATATCGCATCATGAAACAGCCCTATTTAATAAACGCCAAAAAGGATGAAAAAGGGATTGCGGGTCATCCTGAACTTGATTCAGGACCTTCAATGACAGGCCTTTTTCGCATGAAAGAATCGTCAAAAAAAGCCACCAAAAATTTCACAAGGGTCTTGCTTTTGTCTTTCTGTATAGCTTCTGTTTGTTTCAATTTGCAGGCACAAACGGTTTATTATAATTATGATAACTCAGGGAACCAGGTTCTTCGTACAATAATTCTACCGGTTCCAAGTAG
Organism: Candidatus Symbiothrix sp.; assembly: GCA_031261295.1. GTDB lineage: Bacteria > Bacteroidota > Bacteroidia > Bacteroidales > Azobacteroidaceae > Azobacteroides. The sequence goes on from JAISKT010000125.1 coordinate 2,580, forward strand.
CGAGAGAGAAGCTGACAAGGAAATTCCGGAACCTATCGTGCAGAAAGACCCGATTTCAAAAATAGAAATCACGATATATCCCAACCCGACCAAAGGAATGCTCAAAATAGACTTGGCGGGAGGCGAAATTCCGGCGAACGCCCGGATACAACTTTATAATACAGGTGGAAAATTAATCCTGAATTTGCCCTCAATCTCCGAGAGTAATACGATAGACTTATCGGCACAACCAAGCGGAATATACGTTATGCGTATTATTTTGGCCGAAGACAATGTCAGTGTTTGGAAAATTATTAAGAACTGAAAAAAATGAATTTACCATGAAACAGACCTATTTACTAAACACAAAAGAGGATGAAAAGGGGATTGCGGGTCAAGCCCGCAATGACAGGCCTTTTCGCATGAAACAATATATTATTCTATTTATATTTTTGAATGTGTTTTGGTGTGGCTATAGCCAATATAATATGTATAATCCGGTAAATTTAGGAACTAAAAACGCCCCGTTTAGCCATACAGGCTCATATAATACAACGAGTACGAGCTATAGTAATAATATAGAACTGAGTACGAAAGAAATTTGGCATAGCTTTACGTTAAGCAAGGCAATGCAGATAACTGTCAGCCATTGCAATTCGGGCATTACCGCTACGTGTTATCTGTTAGACAACAACTATAACAGCCTTGCTTTTGCTGATAATGAAGATTGGGGAACAAGCGACTGCGGCAATGGTTATATGAGAAAACTTTTGTTGCCCGGCACTTATTATGTTGCTTCGGAAGGGTATAGTCAGGACGGGAATATTACCGTCACCATATCGGGTCAAGAAGCCGTCGATCCTGTCTCTTATATAAATTATGTGGGTACCAAAAGCGCCAATTTTACTTATACCGACAATCAAAATACAAACAATTCGGTTAATTATTATGTAGGAAATAACACAAGAGACCTTATTTATCAGTTTACGTTGACAAAAACAATGGACGTAACGATTTCGCATTGTGGATCGGCGATTTCCGATACGTACCTCCATTTGTTGGATGCTTCCGGCACCCGGATTGATTACAATGATAACTATGCCGGAACAGGTCACTGTTCCAATACAAGTCATGCCTATCTGAAAAAACAATTAAGCATAGGCACTTACTATGTTGTTTCGGAGGGTAAAACGCTGAATGGAAATATTACGACTAAAATAGAAGGAACTGCTCTTAGCGCCCCTGTAACGAATATCGGTACCAAAAGCGCCAATTTTACTTACAGCAACACGCAAAATACGACCAATACGGCGAATTTTTATGTCGGGCGTAGCACGAACGACGTATTTTACAAGTTTACACTATCCAATAAAATGACTGTGACAATGTCACATTCCGGCACTTCTATTGATACCTATATCTACCTGCTGGACGCTTCCGAAAATCATATTGCATCCAACAGTGATTATTCGTCAATAACAAGTGATTATTCATTTCTGCAAAAAACATTGGAGGCCGGCACTTATTATGTTGTTTCGGAAGGTTATAGCCAAAACGGTTCAATAACCACCCATATTAGCGGAACTTTGGTTTCTAACGAATTTAATTACCCGTTAAGCCCGAACGCAGACAGCGCCGAACCGGAAGCCGTCGGGTCAATTCCGGGACAGTTTGATGTTTCGCCAACCGGGGCGGCCACTTTTTCCATACCCATTGCCGTTCCGCCGGGAGTAGGAGGCATGCAGCCCTCATTGGCCATTGTATATAACAGCCAGACCGGAAACGGCGTGGCCGGTTGGGGGTGCAATCTATCCGGGACTTCGGCTATAACCCGCACCCCCAAAAGCAAACACTACGATGCTGCAGCCAAAGGATTAACGCATCTGGCCGATGAAGGATATGTACTCGACGGACAAAGGCTGATTCTTTCTTCCGGCACCCCCGGTACGGATGGCGCTATTTATTACCCTGAATCCGATCCTTTTACCAAAGTAGTTGTACATGGCACCTACAATACATCTACCGCCAACACCTGGTTTGAAGTACTGACCAAAGACGGCATGAAATATTATTACGGTAATACCACCGGCGCTCGTCAATCCTATTCCGCAGGCAGCGCTCCGCGAATAAATGCCTGGTATCTGGATTATGTAGAAGATGCTTTGCGCAACTACATGGATTATACCTATACCAAATCGGATTACTTTATGTACTTGAACAGTATTACCTACGGGAAAAATAAAAATGAGACCACGTCCCTGCAAAATACCCTATCATTTACCTACGCTACCCGTACCGACCAATCGCCTTTTGTTATAGAAGGCGTAAAAGGAAATTTGACCAAACGTTTGTCCGGCATTACCTGCAAAACGGGAACTGCCGTCTATCGGGAGTATGTGTTGGGTTATAATACAACATCAGATGCCTTCTCACGTTTAACCACCGTAACGGAAAAGAATGGAGCAGGCGAATCGCTCAAACCTGTCAGACTAAATTGGAATTATTTGCCGACAGTTGCTTATTCAAATCAAACACCTGTACTAACAGGTTCCCTCAGTAATTTTGGAGACCAATTTTTCAGTTCCGCCGATTTAAATGGTGACGGGATAAGCGATATTATCAGCTTTACTCCAAATTATAACAACAAAACTTTATCTCAACATTTGATTTCAACCAAACAGAGTGACGGAAGCTATAAGTTTGTGGCAACTAACCCAAGGTATTTACCGCCAAATATTAAGATAAAAGAAATACATCATGAACAGGGATTAGCCGGTCATATCGCATTCAATGCCTTGGGAGATGGAAAACAATATTTATTGGCGCCTTTTTATCTGAGCAATAATTCTGGACCACGAATCCATTTTTATCTATATGGACTTGATGGACAAGCGAATTCTAACGTTATTGAACCGAACGAAACGTATGTAACAGTAACCAAGGAAGAATTGCCGGTTTATACTACCGGCGACGTATATAATAAAGGAAAAGACGCTATTGTTTTTGTTGAAAATAATGTCAGTTATCCCAACTATGTATGTCAGGGAAAGGTAGTGGAACTTGATTCTATAAAATCCAATCAGATGCCAATATATTCTTGGATCAATTTTACTGTCTCAACTCCCAAGCCGGGAAAAATGTTTTTATCTGATTTCAATGGCGATGGAATGAATGATATTTTGATTTTTTGCAATAGCGGATATACTATTCTTTGGAATCAAGGCGGCAGTACGCCTTACTCCGACTCAAATAAAACTACCGGAACCAATATCGGTAATGTCTGGAAAATCGCACCGGGCGATTTTAACGGCGATGGGTTAACGGATTTTATCATGAACTCCACGGGCGATAGTAATTGGTATTTTGCATTAAACAATGGAAATGGCACTTTTACCAAACAATTGGCCTGTACATTAGCAATCTACGATCAGGATTTCACGGACAGGGATGATCCGAAATTCAATGTCCAAGTGTTTGATTTTGATTTTGACGGTAAATCGGATGTTATCATTACCAAGGCCATGTATACTAAAAAACAGGAAAAGATATTGGGTATAGTAGTCAGCACTTGGGGCGAATTTAACAAAACCTATACTTATTGGATGCGTTCCACAGGTACTGCGCTTAGTCTTCATAAATCAGCAACTTCCAATAAAGATGAAGATGCCTCGTCCGCGTTTTTTATAACCGGAGATTTCAACGGCGACGGACAACCTGAATTATTAAATTACGGATACGACTGTTACAACGCTATAAACAGCAACATTAACGCCCAGTGGCGACTGAATCGAAACCCCGGGTTTAATGCCAATACGGGAAAAGTAACAAGTATTATTTCCGGCACCGGTGGCACAACCAATATTTTATACGCTTCGCTTGCAAACGACACTATTTATACGAAAGGTACTGGGAGCGTATATCCTGTAATGGACTGCACAATACCCATTTCTGCCGTTAAAAATGTGTCTTTCGACAGCGGAACAGACAATCCCGTATCGGTTAATTACAAGTATGCCGGTGCAAAAATCCACCTGACGGGCAAAGGTTTCCTGGGAATGATGTCGCAAACGGTTACTAATAATACAACCGGCGTTAAAACCGAATCCGGCATTCAGTTATTAAACCTTACCTATTTTGTTCCTGAAAAAACCTATAACAAGACAACCACAGGTAACAAAACGGCTCAATCGACCGTGAATCTTGCTTTTACAGGCTACGGCACGACTAAAAAATATTTTGCCCGTCCCGAAATAAAAACGGAGATAAATCTGGACGGAGATACGACAACCGCCATTTATCAGTTCAACACCACCTACGGAAATATCACAGAGGAAAAAACAAGATTTGGCAGTAATGACAGTATGTACGTAAAAGTACAGTATGCCAACTATATTCAGGCGGGAGGCACCATGCCAAATAAACCGCAATTGATAACTACCATACGGAAACATGCGGACGATTACTCGACATTCACACAAAAAACAGCCTTTACCTACAATGCAACCAAAGGTTATCCGACCCAAAAAATAGAAAATTACGGCTCTTCCAAAGCGGTAACTACCGCTTTTACTTATGATAACTTCGGCAATGTGCTGACTCAAACGGTTAGCGCCACAGGCGTCAGTCCCGTCACAAGTTATAATCAATACGATGCAACCAAACGTTTTGTCACGAAGCAATATACCGCTCCGTCATCCACTATAAGTTCTTATGGATACGATACTTGGGGAAATGTGATTGTCGAAAAAGACTCGACGCTGGTTTCAAACATTCTCACCACCTCTCATGTTTACAACGGTTGGGGACAAAAAACTTCCACTACGCTACCCGACGGGAACAAAATCGCCTATTCATCCGGCTGGAACAACAATCTGCCTGCCAAACGTTATTTTACCATTACACAGGCAAACGGGCAGCCTTGGGTAAAAACATGGTACGACCGGCTCGGACGTGAAACCGGTGTGGAAACGACAGGCCCCAAAGGAATAAATATTGTTTCGACCAATGTTTACAACAACAAGGGACAGTTGACCCAGAAACAAAGTCAGCAGGGAAATCTTTCAATAACGGAAACATATACTTACGACAACCGGGGAAGGGTGGTTTCAAAAAGCAGCACCAACGGACAAAGTGTAACGTATCGTTACGGCATCCGTATTGATACCATAACCACCAATAACCGGAATTATATCAAAACCTATGACAGATGGGGCGGAATCAAGACATCCAAAGACCCGGCGACAACGGTCAGCTATATTTACAAATCCATGGGAAAACCCAAAACAATCAATGCAAGCAATGCCGTTTTCAGCATGGAGTATGACAGTATAGGAAACCAGACCAAGCTAATAGACCCCAATGCGGGAACCACCGTTTACACCTACGATGCCTTGAGCCGTTTGAAAACACAAACGAA
>JAISKT010000144.1 GCA_031261295.1 Candidatus Symbiothrix sp.
GAAAATCGGATTTGGCTGATTACCGGATTAGGTCAATTGATTCAATGCCGCTATGCAAATGAACAATTGCATCAAGAAAAGGTGTTTTGGCTTCCGACCGATATTTTTTGCATGGCGCAAAACAAAGCCGGAACCATCTATGCTGCCGGATTTAATGAAAACATTTATGTCTTACATCCGGGAGAAAAAGAATTTCAGGCGCTTTCCCTCTATCCTGCCGGTTTTCCCCGTTTCAGTTATACCACAGGAATGATTCCGCTTTCGACAGGCGAATTAGTAGTCGCTTCTTTTGCTAATAATTTGCAAGTGATTTCAGAAGACGGACACCCCGGCAAAGAAATTGAAATCAATTCACACATCAGTCATTCCGTATTTCTTCCTTCCGTCCTATTTGAAGATTCCGAAGGGGATATCTGGATAGGAACGCTTGCCAACGGCTTATTCCGTTATTCGATAAAAACAAAAACCATGGAGTCGCTTCCGGGAACTGCCTGCGCCGATATTACCGGTATTCAGGAGGATGTGCAGGGAAATGTGTGGGTAAGCACGTTGTATGGTCTTAGCAAATACGACCGGACCATCCGGAAATTTACCAATTATTACAAAAGCGACGGCATCGGCGGAAATCAGTTCAATGAACGGAGTTCCTGCCGGATGGCAAACGGCGCCTTGATTTTTGGCGGAACGCACGGATTGACCTTTTTTAATCCGGTCGATGTGAGTCTTAAACGGAATATTCCACTTTTGTTTGAAGATTTGAAAATCCACAATCAATTGGCGCTGCCTTTTCGGAGCAATTGCATTGACAAAAGTCTTTCTTACAATCCGGTTATCCGGCTGAAACATTTTCAAAACAGTTTTACGCTTTCTGTTGCGGCCTTGGATTATTGTGAAAATGAACGGGTGCATTATTATTACCAAATGGAGGGATTTGATAAAATGTGGATGGATGCCAATCATAACCGTGAGGCTTATTATTCAAATTTGCCGGCGGGTAAATATACATTCAAGGTAAAAATAACCAACAATGATAAAACCATTGTGGAAGCCGAAAATTCTATTCCGGTTATTATTTCTCCGGCTCCGTGGTTTAGTTGGTGGGCTTATTGTGTTTATTTACTGGTTCTTGCCCTTTTGATTTATTTAATATTCAAGGCATTACAGAAAATTAAAATTGGTAAGGAAACGGTGTTGCAAACCAAGCGGGAACAGGAACAGGAGAAAATGGTGAATAAAATGAACATGAGCTTTTTTACAAATATTTCGCATGAATTTCGCACGCCGCTGACAATGATTTCGGGTCCGGTGATGCAACTTTGCCATGATACTTCTATTACCGGCGAAAATAAAAAACTGCTGTATATCGTCCAGCGGAGCGTGAACCGGATGTTGAAGCTGGTCAATCAAGTGATGGATTTCAGCAAATTGGAAAGTGATGCTTTAAAATTGAACGTGAAACGGACGGACATTATTTCGGAATTAATACAAATCATCGAAATTTTCCACTTCAATGCAGAGAATAAAAATATCAATTTGATGACTTATGGCTTGGAAGATTCTTTTATCACTTGGATTGATACCGATAAACTCCACAAAATAATGAGCAATCTCTTTTCAAACGCCTTGAAATTTACACAGTCGGGTGGAAAAATCAGTTTATCGTTCGATGTCATTCAACGCGAGGATGCGGCTAAATTTTTTCCTCTGACAGAGAAAGATAGTGGTACGGAATATGTCAAACTCGTCTTGTCGGATTCCGGAAGAGGCATTCCGGAAGATAAATTGGAAAAAATATTTGAACGGTATTATCAAATCATTGACCAGGACAAAGGAACGTATAACTGGGGAACGGGAATCGGACTTTATTATTCCCGCCGTTTGGTCGAATTGCATCATGGATACATCCAAGCAACAAATCGGGAAGAAGGCGGAGCGATGTTTACCCTGATTCTTCCGGTAAACGATGGCGTTTATTCGATAGAAGAAAAAGAACGCGGGAAAGAAGACCAGAATGAAATTTTCCCCTTGCAAACGAAAGAACAATTAAGAGGAATAAAAGAAAATGGAAATCAAAAAGAGCAATACAAGCTGTTGGTAGTGGATGATGATACGGAAGTTTCTCATTATCTGAATACTTTTCTTTCCCGTTATTATAAGGTAATCAATCGTTTTGATGCCGACAGCGCCTTGAAAGCCATTGACGAAGAGGCTCCGGATTTAATTTTGAGTGATGTGGTAATGCCGGGTATAAGCGGTTATGAATTTTGCCGGAAAATAAAAGATGATTTGCAACTGTGCCATATTCCGGTGATATTGGTCACGGCAAAAACAACCGTCGAAAGTCAGGTGGAAGGATTAAATACCGGCGCCGATGCATACGTTACCAAGCCTTTCGACCCCAATTACCTCTTGGCTTTGATTAAATCACAATTGAAGAATCGCGAAAATGTGCGAAATTTGTTGGGAATGAAAACGAAAATAGATAAAACTGAAAAAGATATTCTCTCTCCGCAGGATAACGTTTTCATGACCGAATTATACCGCTTAATGGAAACCGAGCTGTCGAATACGGAACTGAACATTACCCGGATAACGGAAGTATTGCGGATTTCGCGTACCAAACTCTATTACAAAATAAAAGGTCTAACCGGAAATAATCCGAATGTTTTTTTCAAGACGTATAAACTGAATCGCGCCGCAGAATTGTTAACGGAAGGAAAATATAATATTTCCGAGATAGCCGATATTACCGGTTTTAGCACCTTGTCGCATTTTTCGTCCAGTTTCAAAAAACAGTTCGGCGTATCACCGAGCGAATATCACGGGGAATAGTTCCCTGCCTTGCGAACCATTTTTTGAAAGTGAATTGGAACTTATTCGGGATACGATTAGTACACCGAAATCGAAAGGAATACTGTCCTGTTTTTGTATGTTGTATCCGGATAACCATTCGGGATTCACCGGCAACAAAGCCGCTCTGGACATCAATGTTGGCGTTGACACATCACTCATTACACCATAACCTTGTTGTAAAAATAAATCCAATTGTTTCGTATTGCCGTGTTTAATACTATAAAGTTGCGTTTTATTATCCGGCATCCGGTAATGCAAGTGAGTGGCAACCGTCTGACGGTCTTTAAGATAATAGACATTTTCGGGATGATTTTCTATATAACGAACCATAGCCGGAGCGGGCGTTAATTCAAAAAAATGAAAGGGAAGCATTCCCAAAAAAAGATTCCATACAAACAGGCTTATCGTCAAAGCGGCCAAAGACAGTTGTTGAAAGCGATAACGGAAAAAAATGAATAAGACCAAGGCAAAGGGAAGCATAACCATAAACTCGGCATTCCCATCGGAAATGAATGCAAAAAGCAATTGGAGAACAAAAATAAACAAATGCGCTTGTGCAAACCGGCGTTCAAACCGATTCCCGTTCAAAGTTTTTCGACAACGGAGTAATTGCCGGCAACCCATTATTCCGCATACACCGGAAAGGAGTGCAAAAAAAATAAAAACAGGATATTTCCGCATCAAAGGCAAAATGTAACCGTGTACTTGATAAAACGTCCGCACGAAACTGACAGGCGTGAGGAATAAAGCTTTCGTTTGGAGCGCAAATTCAACATCGTCATTATGTACATAATCGTGAACAATAAATTCAAAAACGGAAGATGAATCATTTTTCGTTAGATAAAACACCAACAGATAAGCCAGCGGAACAATGCAAGAACTTATACCGTACCAAACAAACACTTTCCATCGTTTTCCTTCATGAATCATCAAGACAAAAAACAACAAGCCCAACCACCAGAAAAAATGTATTTGATGAAAAAGGCAGGCAAGGGAAGCAATCAAAGCCGTAAAGCAACTGTTTTTCCGTTTAAAAGCCAAATAACTTGCCCAAAGGGAAAAAAACAAAGGGAGGATATACGTCTCACCGGTAGTGGCATAACGCATAAACCCAAAACAAAAACCCAACGAAATCAACACAAGCATGCGCGTTTTATTTTCGACTACCGAAGATAAAAGGGCATTGATAAAAAGCAGGCAGCCGGCAGCAAAAAGGGCATTCATACAACAGATGAACCTGAGGGTATCTGTAATATGAAAGGTTTGCGCCAACAAAAAATAAAACACATTATACAATAAATGGTGCGGTGCAAATAAATCTGCGCCATCCCGTATAGCGAGGGCATATTCGTAAGTATCTCCCGAATGATTGACGGAAGGCAAAAGGAGATACAGTAATCCAATACAAAATATCGTTCCTAAACAAGTAAAATGGCTTATATTTTTCATATAAAGAAATTAATTTCTTCATTTTTTGAATGGCAAAATTACAATAAATATTAAAAAGTATCCGTATCTTTGCAACTCAAATGAACATACCATGTTAAAAAAAGTCATTTTTTCTTTTTTCTTGATAGCATTGCTTTTCAATGCACCGGGTATCCAAGCCCAACAGAAGCACACCTTTGAAATTAAAGACGGGAACTTTGTTTACGACAATCAACCGACCGTAATCATCTCGGGCGAAATGCACTATCCCCGTATCCCTCACCAGTATTGGCGGCACCGCATGCAAATGCTGAAAGCCTTGGGTCTGAATACGGTAACGACTTATGTTTTTTGGAACATCCATGAACCTGCACCCGGACAATGGGATTTCACCGGTGATAAAAACCTGGCTGAATTTATAAAAATAGCCGGAGAAGAAGGATTGATGGTCATCCTGCGTCCCGGGCCATACGTTTGCGCCGAATGGGAATTTGGCGGCTATCCCTGGTGGCTGCAAAACATTGAGGGATTGGAATTAAGACGGGATAATGAAAAATTCCTGGAACGTACCCGGATTTATATCAACCGCCTGTATCAGGAAGTGGAAAATCTGCTGATTACCCAAGGCGGCCCTGTCATTATGGTGCAGGCCGAAAATGAATTTGGTTCTTATGTATCGCAACGGAAAGATATACCCTTGGAGGAACACCGGGCGTACAATGCCAAAATAAAAAAGCAGTTGGATGAGGCAGGATTCAATGTGCCGTTTTTTACTTCCGACGGCAGTTGGTTGTTTGAAGGAGGCGCCACTCCGGGAGCCTTGCCGACCGCCAATGGAGAAAACAATATCGATAACCTGAAAAAAGTTGTCAACGAATATCACGATGGAAAAGGGCCGTATATGGTAGCTGAATTTTATCCGGGCTGGTTGTCGCATTGGGTAGAGAAGTTTCCGAATGTAAATTCCGCTAAAATCGCCCGTCAAACGGAAAAATATTTGCAAAATGATGTATCCATCAATTTTTACATGGTACATGGCGGAACGAATTTCGGTTTTACCAGCGGCGCCAATTACGATAAAAATCACGATATACAGCCTGATTTGACAAGCTACGATTACGATGCGCCGATCAGTGAAGCCGGTTGGGCGACTCCCAAATACGATTCCCTTCGTACCGTAATCAGCCAATATGTTCAATATGTATTACCGGAAGTTCCGGCGGCCAATCCGGTCATCGAAATACCTGCTATTCAATTGAATAAGATAGCTACATTAGACGCGCTGCAATTGAATAAAGCGCCGAATGATACTCCTTTAACATTTGAACAACTGAATCAGCCGTATGGTTATGTCTTGTATTCCAGGAGTTTCAATCAGCCCATTAGCGGAACATTAGAAATAGAAGGATTGCGCGACTATGCCCTGGTGTATGTCGATTCGGAAAAAGCGGGCGAATTGAACCGGTATTTCAAAAATTATTCCATGGATATTGATATTCCGTTTAACAGCGAATTGCAAATTTTAGTGGAAAACATGGGACGTATCAATTACGGCGCCAATATCATACACAATACCAAAGGCATCATCAGTCCGGTAAAAATCAACGATATGGAAATCGAAGGCGACTGGGAAATGCTACAAATTCCGATGGATAAAGCGCCCGAATTGGACGCATCCAATCCGTTCGTTTTGGATAATACGGAAAAAAACGCCCAACCGCTTTCAGGCCGTTCGGTCTTGTATCAGGGAACGTTCGACCTCGCAGAAACCGGCGATACTTTCATTGACATGTCGGAATGGGGAAAAGGAATTATATTCATCAATGGCTACAACATCGGCCGTTACTGGAAAGTCGGGCCTCAACAAACACTTTATATACCGGGCGTATGGCTCCGGCAAGGACCAAACGAAATTGTGATTTTCGAGCAACAAAACGATACTTGGCACGACACGGTGAAAACCGTGAAAGTTCCGGTACTGAGAGAGCTGGCGGTGCAACAATAACTTTGGTTAATCCTTCCCGCAACTTATCCGAAAACTAATTTTTTCATGTTTTTGAATTTCTATAAATATTTTTAAAAAGTTAAATTAAGACCTATCACGTAATTTCTCGTTGCCGGCGAATTCGCGCCAATGATTGGAATACTACCATTGACTAAACCGTTTGCTGAAGCTATATTTCCGTTGCCGTAAGAATTAGTTTCCGGATCCATACCTGTTTCATTGGTGTAGGGCGAAAACAATACGAACGGATTTTGCACCGTGGCATAAAGCCGCAAGTTGGAAATGCCGAGATTTTTAATTGCCGGTTGATTGAAAGTATAGCCCAACGTAATAGCTCGTACTTTCAAATAACTCGCATCGAACAACGCCAAAGTATTGCCATATTTCGGATAGCCGTTCAACGAACCGCCGGGTTTGGGATATTTGGCGCCGGTATTTTCCGGTGTCCAATAATCCACATTCATATTTCCATGCCATCCGGTCAATGAATTGAAAGAGCCGTTGGCAGAATAGAGGGAACTGATCAGCGTACCGCCGTTTTTGAAATCGCCAATTACTGCAAAATCAAACCCTTTATATTCTACTATCGTGTTGAATCCTCCTTGAAAATCGGGATCGAGTTCTCTGATTTGGCGATCGGCATTATAACCGTCCAAGGCTCGTGTGGGTGTACCGTCGGCATTGTAAGTACCGGTATATTCTATTTTAATCATCCCTATATATCCTTGTGGCTCAAGGATATTCATATATTTATCGCCTTCTTGCCAAAGACCGGCATACTTGGGTGCATAAATTACATTGATGGGCGAGCCGACAAACCATGCGTTGCCTATATCATTTGTTATTCCTTTACCAAGTGAAACTATTTTGTTGCGATTGGAATAGAGGTTAATGCCTGCGCTCCAAGTCCAACCATTGATATTGTCTATTATTACGCCATTGAGCGTAAGTTCAACACCTTTATTTTGCGTTTCGCCTGCGTTGATACTATATAGATTCGAAAATGAAGGTAACAAAATATCTTTTGTATTTGTTTTATAGTATTCAATTGTACCGTACAAGTGATTATTCAATAGAGCGAAATCCAAACCATAATTTTGAGAAGTAGAAATTTCCCAATTTAAATTAGATGTTACTAATTGATTGAAATAATATCCGGCTTTGTTGGATGTTTTGCCATATCCGGCTCTTAATTTTAATTGGTTGATCAAATCCACCTCTCTCAAAAAGTATTCATTCGCTATATTCCAAGCAGCCGATATAGTGGGGAATAAATGCTGTTTATGTTTTGGGTCTAACAATGATAAGTCAGCGGAATGAAGAGAGGCTGTTACTATATACTTGTTGTCATAAGAATAGTTGATGTGTCCCACATACGAGGTAAAATCACTTTGCTGATTATAATAATACCGGTATGTAATTCTATCGTCAACATCAGAATAAGGAAATTGAAAGTCTGGTTTAAGATCCCATTTGAAATCAGGTGGAACATTTTGTGCATTAACTTGTGACTTATCGTACTCCGTTTTCTCAATGGAGTAGATTGCTGCGATATTCACTTGATGTTTTTGTGCAAAGGTACGATCGTAACTCAGTATGTTTTCAAACACCTTATTCGTTATACTTGATTTATTGAGAGAAATAGATGAAACGGAAGTTGGGCTGGGGCTATTTATTCCTTTCCCTCTGTAGCTGTCTCCATTTATTTTGTAATAGTTATAACCGAAGTCGGCACGATATTTCAATCCTTCTACTCCAGGTATTTTTACTTCACCATAGACTGTGCTATACGAGCCGTAGCTTTTGGTTTGTTTGAGCATACCTTCTCTATTTGCCTCTACGATGTCTCTCGTATAAGTCCATATACCAAAATCCGCAGGCATATCTACCGTTCTTTTCCAAGAGCCGTCTGCATTATAAGGGTTGATTAGCGGCGACATTTGCAATACATTGTACATCCCTCCGGTGCTGAGACCTTCGGTAAGGTTGTAGTTGTTATTGGTCGTAAAACCGAGACGGACGAATTTTCCTATTTCTTGATCAAAACTGCCGTGCAACGACATTCGATTGTATTTTTCCAAGGGTACTACGCCACGGTCGTCATAATAGCCCACGCCAAAGTTGTAAGCATTGTGTTTGCCACCACCCGAAACACCTACATTGTGACTTTGTACAATACCTGTTTTATAAAACAAGTCTTGCCAATCGGTATTTGTAGCATCGGATTCATCCGCTGTATTATTTACAAAGGCAGGAATATTAGCATCTTTGCGCAATTGGGCAAATTGGGGTCCATCCATCATATCGTATTTGGCAAAAACATCTCTCAAACCGAAGTAACCGGTATAACTGACTTTCGCTTTCTGATTTTTTTCGCCCCGATTGGTCGTTATCCCGATTACACCATTCGCCCCGCGTGAGCCGTAAATGGCTGTGGAAGCAACGTCTTTTAATATTTCTATGTGCTGAATATCATTTACATTAATATCGCTGATGGAACCCACAAACGGTATGCCGTCCAATACGATCAATGGATCGTTGTTTCCTGACAATGAATGTGTGCCTCGAATGCGAATTTGGGGTATTGCTCCCGGTTTAGAGGATACCGGCATAATTTCTACGCCGGCAACACGTCCTTGCAGCGCATTCGCAAAATTGGATGCCGGAATGTCGGTCAATTCGGTGGATTTTTTTATCTTGATAACAACAGGACAATATGTCTTGATGGTTTTGAGTGTGTCCACTACCGTTATATCCTGTATATCCTGTGCCGAAAGACAGAAGGGAATCAACAAGAAAAGGATAGAAAATCTAATTGATTTTGAAAAAAAGACGTTATTCATAACTTATAACTTAAAAAATTCATACTGTGCTATTACGAATACAAAAGTACATTTATTTTTTTGTTGTCGTTTAGTAATAACTGCTGCCGTCCCAACAATGCGTACAAAGTTCCTCCTTTGGCAAACCGATGGCTGCTACTAAATTCTCCAAGGAATTGAACTTCAAGGTGGTAATATTCAATTCTTTCCGAATTTCCTCTACCAATGTTTTGTATTGCGGGGAACCGGTCTTTTGATATAAATCCAAATTCTTGTCGTCCTCGCCTTCCAATCGTTTGATAATCCGGCGTGTAATCAATTCTAATTGCGATTTGGATGCCGTGAAATTCAAGTAAGTACACGCATGAATGAGTGGCGGGCAGGAGATGCGCATGTGCACTTCTTTCGCACCATAGTGATAAAGCACATTCACATTGTCGCGCAACTGGGTGCCCCGGACAATGGAGTCGTCACAAAAAATCACTCGCCGGTCTTTCAAAAAAGTCTTATTGGGAATGAGTTTCATCTTGGCAATAAATTCGCGTTGTTCCTGCCGGGAAGGCGTAAAGCTGCGGGGCCAGGTGGGCGTGTATTTGATAAAAGCTCTTTTGTAGGGAACACCCTTGCCCACAGCGTATCCCAAAGCATGACCGATGCCCGAATCCGGAATACTCGCCACAAAATCCACCGGTAAATCATCGTCTTTGGCCATGCTGCATCCACCGGTAAAACGGACTTGATCCACATTGATGCCTTCGTATTCGGAAACCGGATAACCGTAATATACCCAAAGGAAAGAACATATCTGTTTCTTTTTGTTCGGTTTACGGAGTTGTTCAAATCCGTCAGCCGTAATTTTGACAATCTCGCCCGGCCCCAAGTTGTATTCAATATCATATCCCAGATTCGGATAACCGCAAGGCTCGTTGGAAACGCAATAAGCGCCGTCCTTCTTGCCGATGACCACCGGAATACGACCCAACTTGTCGCGTGCCGCAAGGATTCCGCTTTCCGTAAGGATAAGCATTGTACAAGAACCCAGCACCGCATTGAAAACATTCTCAATGCCTTCGGTAAAGGTTTTGCCTTCGTCAATCAGCAAAGCAACCAATTCGGTGGGATTGGTTTGTCCGGAACTCAGTTCCGAGAAGTGATTTCCTCTTTCGATAAGCCCGCGCTCCAATTCCTCCAAATTATTGATTTTCGCCACGGTAGTAACGGCATATTTACCCAGATGGGAATTCATCACCATCGGCTGAGGGTCGGTATCGCTAATCACTCCAATGCCGGATGTGCCGGAGAATTTGTGGATATCCTCCTCAAATTTGGTACGAAAATAGGAGTTTTCAAGACTATGAATGGTTCGTTGCAAACCACTACCTGTCCAAGTCACCAAACCGCCGCGTTTCGTTCCCAGATGGGAATTGTAATCCGTTCCGTAATAAAGGTCGTTGATACACTCCTTTTTTGATATTGTTCCAAAAAATCCGCCCATAAATATAGTTTATAAAATAATGACAAAATTAGTAAAATATAGGATTAGGTGTGCGAATTTTTATTATATAATCGCCTCTTGGTAGCTGTCTTGCTCGTTTTTATTTATTTCTTTCAGTTCTATCGCAATCACAAAAGGCTGCGGATGTTGCCCTACATTCTCGGGAAGAATAATATCGTAGTAGGATGCCCCGAACTTATCCCGGTAATAGCTGCCGGCTTTGCCTTCGCCTTTAATTTTAGCAGCTTCCTTGGTCTGTAAAAATCCGGCTTTGCCAATTACATAAAGCATCTCCTTATTTTTACTTTTGGGAATTTTTACCCGCAACAGGTTATTCACCGGTTTATTGAATACGGTCAGGTAAATCGTATCGCCTTTTTGGGTAGAATAGCCCCAGTCCTGTTTATCGAGAATGGAATGATGTGTGCCGTAAACGGCTTCGTTGTTAATGGCCATCCATTCGCCTATTTCTTTGGCAACAGCAGTTTCTTCCGGACGCATCTTCCCTTTTCCGTCAGGTCCGAAATTTAAGACAAAATTGCCATCTAATGAATTGGTTTTTACCATCATTTCGATAAGTTCGTAAGGCGTTTTTACATAACTCAGCGACCAATCGTGGTGGTAGCCCCATTGATTTTCGGGAATCGTCATCACACATTCCCAGTCATTTCCCTTGGTTTCGTTCAGGTCGGCAGGCAGATTCCGTTCAAATCGCTGGTCGTAATCGTCAATCAGGTCGCCGTTACTGTCAATGTGGCGGCTGCCGTATTCGTCGGCACGGAAACGGCTGCCGATGACCAATCCGGGATGCATGGCCCGTAATTCTTCACCCAGCGCATCTACCCAAGCCGCTTCTTTTGTCCAGGCGCCGTCCCACGAACCGTCGAACCAAAGCCCTTTTGCCTGCGGATAATTGGTCAATAATTCTTTCAGTTGATTTCTCGTGAATGTTTTAAATGTTTCGTAACGGGCTTTGTCTTCATCTGTCTTTGGAGCTGCAGCCTGATAACCCGGATGATTCCAGTCGATGATGGAAAAATAGAGGTAAACGTCGATTCCTTCCGCCGTGTAAGCATCGACAATTTCTTTCACAATATCTTTTTTGTAGGGGGTGTTGGCAATTGTATAACCGGTGTATTGGCTGGGCCACATACAAAAACCATCATGGTGTTTGGTGGTGAAAATCACATAACGCGCACCCATTTGTTTGGCTTGCTTCGCCCACTGTCGAGCATCGAAATCCGTAGGATTAAACTGTTTATACAGGTCATCATATTCCGCTTTGCCGATTAAGCCTGAACTCCGGAACCATTCGGCTGCACCGGTGGATGTTTTTCCGTTCCATTGCCCGCCGGGAATGGCATACACGCCCCAATGAATAAATTGTCCGAGACCGTATTCGCGCCAATGTTGCATAGCCGCATCGGTGCGTTTACCGGTTCTGTGTGCGCCGTGTTTCAAGGGAATACGTTCTGTTTCAGCAATCTGCGCCATGACGGGCATTACAAACAGCAGGCACAGGATAATGGGTACAAGGTGCACGATGCACGGGTGCACGAAATCGTAAACCTTGTACCATGTACCGTGCACCCATTTTTTAAAGTCCCACATGTTCTTTGGTGTTTTTTGCCGGAGTGGAAATTCCTTTTGCCTGCTTATTTTCCGGTGAATAAATCCAGGTGATTTTATCTTGATAGGTTTTCCCGTCCCGCACAATTTTTGTTTCAATCGTATTTTCACCTTCTTTCAGTTGTATAGTATTGAAAATATAATGCACATCGGTCGTTCCTTTGGAAAACTCTTTTATTTCTACGTTATTGACAAACAGTTGCGGAACGCCGAGATTGGAATAAACCGTTACCGGCGTGACCTCATTTTCGCGATTTACCAACCGGCGTTGCGTCAGATAAAGCACCGGCTCTTTACTCCAATTGGCTTTGTACCAATAAAACGGGTCTTTTTTTACTTTCCGGTCAAAAGTCACTAATCCTTTCATGTTGCGCGCTTCCACGCCTCCCTGCGTGTTGACAGGCGTTGCAAAATCGAATGTATTCCACACGTATGAAGCCAACAAGTAAGGATGTTTGGCAATGATACCCCACTGTATCTCGTGGAATTTGGTAGCAAATGTTTCGGGGTAAAATTGGGAGAAATAACGTCCTGTTTCTCCAACCGCTTCTTCCTGCTGGTCGATATTGGCTTCCGCGCCATATTCGGCCAATATAATTTTATAACCGGGAAAATCTTTTTCCATATTGGTAATCCATTTTTCCACATCACCTATTTCTCCTTCGTACCAACCGAAGTAACGGTTGATTCCCTGAACATCAGCATTCAGGTTGGCGGCCTGGTCCACCGAACCGTATCCGTTGACGGAAGCGGTGTAACGATAAGGGTCTTCCGATTTGGCTAAATCGTTCAGGTCGGTAGTCAATGCCACCGTATAATCGTAGGGCGAATATACTTCGTTGTGCAAACCCCAGACATAAATGGAAGGATGGTTGTAATTTTGCCGGATTAACTCGGTGAGTTGTTGTTTGGCATTGTCCGCTTCCTTGCCGCTGACCCGGTTGACGAAAGGAATTTCCGCCCACACAATAAAGCCGATACTGTCGCATTGGGCGTAGATACGTTCCGCCTGCTGGTAATGGGCAAAACGGATAGTCGTTGCGCCGATTTCCTTGATAATCGCCAAATCGGTATCGTGTTGTTCGTCGGACAAAGCTGTGCCGGATTGCCACCAATCCTGGTGACGGCAAACGCCATACATCGGGACTTTTTTTCCGTTCAGGTACATTCCGTCGGCGGCTCTCAGTTCAAAGTGTCTCAAACCGAGCGGTTGCACGACTTCATCAATGATGTGTCCGTTCGATTCGACTTGTACGACTGTTTTATAAAGATACGGATCTTCGAGTCCCTGCCATAAATGCGGATTTTTAATTTCAAAATCCCGGGTAAGAATTTCCCTTCCCTGCGGAAGTATTTTCACCGGAAATGCCTGTTGCGCCTTGATTTTCCCGTTGGTTTCATAAATAGTTTCAATCACCCGGACATCCTGCGCTTCCTTGTTTTTATTTTCCAATTTTATTTGGATACTGACATCCGCCGATTGGTTCGTTACGTTTTTCTGACTGATGTAAATACCCGGCGAAGCGTAATCGGTGACCACAAGGCTCACTTTTTCGGTGACAATCAATTCGACCGGGCGGTAAATGCCGCCATATACGCCAAACAGGACCTGATTGATCGGAATCACATCCGGTCGCGCCGCATTATCTACTTTCACTACGATTTCATTTTCTTTGCCGTATTGCAGGAGTTTGTCGATTTCTACGGTAAAAGCCGAGAAAGCGCCTTTGTGATTACCGGCCAACTTCCCATTCACATACACTTCGGCCACAGAAGCTACGCCTTGAAAACGGAGAAAAATCCGTTTGCCCGACAAGGCTTCACCCGGAGTATAGGTTTTCCGGTAATAGGCTTCTCCGGCATAATAACTGTCTTTTTTGATTTGCATATCTTCTGCATTCCAGGTATGAGGAATATTGATAGGTTGCCATTCCTCGTTGAGCGTTTTAGGCAGGTTTTCTGCTTTTTTAAACGACCAATCCGTATTGAACTGTTTAACGTCCCTACCATAAACGGAAGAAACACAAATCAGGGTAATTAATAAAATCCGTATTGTTTTCATATTTATATTTTTTTCACAAATTCAACCTCATTTCTTTTGGATATTTCACACTGTAACTAATCTGGTAGGTCTTTGTTTCACCCGGGGCCAATGTTTCCTCCCAGGTAATAACACCTACATCTTCTTTATTAGCTGTCCATGAAGTTGTTTCTTTCAGCAACTTCACCTCGATATTTTTTTGGGTTGAAATCGGATATTGGTCTTTCAGTACTATGTTCACTTTTTTATTCTGATTGTTTCTCACGGTCAGTTTATAGCTAAAGACTTGCAGCACATCGTTTCCCAAAAATTTGGTGCTGCTATAATCCATCAATTTTTCACGTTTGACCGACAGGCGTTTGTCGGTTCCAAGCGTTAAAGCCAGTTTGGATTGCGTGGAAGCGGCATTAATAGATGTTGCTCCCACATACGTGCCGTCATACGTGATATTGGCTTTTCCGCTTATCAATCCCAATTGTTCCCAATCGGGAATTTCGGCTAACAGGTAGGTTTCGCCATCCAATTTCGGGGCGCAATAGTATTTATATTCAGCCTCCGCCGTTTTTGTTTGAAGTTCAATGCTTTGTTCTTTTCCGCTTCCAAGCAGGGTGTAAGGTAAATCAATAGTATAAGTAATATTGAAAGCATTGTCCGATTCAGTGACGTAATCGCTGATCTCATTTTTCGTTGTAACAAGTATTACGCCATTGGAAGCTCTTGCACCATAAATGGCGGTGGCGTTCATATCACTGTATGAAACCGAATTTTGCGCTACCTCAGCCGCCACATCAGCCATACGCAGATGTTGTTGTTCCAGAAACCATGCCGAAAACAAGGAAATTTCTTTGCCGTTGCTTGGCGTTGACGTCGAAAATGTCAGTTTTACTTTCTCCCAATCCAGACCGGTCGTCTGGCGAACTTTTGATTTTTGTACAAAGACAATCGGTTTGTCTGTAGAGGCCACATTAACGTCGAAATAAGGTGTCCAACTTGCTGCCGATGTATAATAACTGATCGTAAATGTACAATTGACGGAGGAAGGCGAAACAAGTGTCAATTTCAAAACACCTGAAATTTTTTCTTCATCCGCCTCTTTCTTATTCAGCTGATTTTTCAATCGCCGAACGTTTTCCTCTAATTGTATTTTTTGTTCTGTCAGAGATAGTTGCTGGGTTTCAATTTGTTCCGATTTCGATTTGTAAAAATCCACTGTTTTTATTAGTTCATCGATAGGAAGACCTTTTTCGGAATCGGAAATACTTTTCGTAACCCCTTCTTGTAACTGCTTGAGAGTTGCCGAATTGATTTTCATGCTGACATTTATTTTATCTAAAGCCTTCTCACAGGCTTTTATTGAATCATCCATATTTTTCAACACAGAATCAGGCGTTTTCTTTGTTGTCCGGCGGTCAATCGAATATTCATAAGATGAAACAATAACATTGTCGGTCGTCTTTATCTTCAAGCTATTCACATCAATCGAGGCAGCTATTCCTTCAATACGAATTTCATTTTCGCCTCTGGTAAGCAAAGCATTGGCGGTATGAATTAATTCCGCGCCTTTGAAAAATACGGTTGCTTCCGTTGCTTTCGATGATATTGATTTTTCGGTTTGCGCCATTGTAGGTAATGACAGTAAAAGCGAGCCAAAAACAATAAAGTAAAATCGTTTCGTTTTCATAAAAATTGTATTTAAAGTCTATATATCTTTCGGGTTGTTTCGATGATGAATAAAATATTTTTTGCAAGGTCAAAAGTACGGATTTTTTTTGTAATTCACTATGGCACCCAATCCCGAAACAAGTCAACGGCATTTCGTTTGGGGAAAGTGATAATCATCTCGTATAAATCATATCTGCAATATTAGCTAATCATTTCTTTTTCAAAGAAAATCCGATAATTCTCCCATGAAAAAAGTATGAGTCCATTGCGGGATTTAATGTTTTCCGGAATTGCAAATGTGCTGTCCGAACTGTTATCGATCACTTTTCTTTCTCCAAATATGATTGGTTTCCTTTCAGCAGCAATAAATTGGAATATATTTTTTGGAATTATTTTAGTTGTATTGCTTATATTTTTAATCCAAATAGAATCCTGCCCAACTTTTATTTCAAAAGAATTTTCAATTTTATATGTTTCATCAAATCCAACATAAACGTATTCTAAGATGCTTCCATAAATTAATCGCGAGACAATTTTATCCGTTGTAACATAAGGATTTCTGTCGTAGATTGGAATTTCTGAGTCTATGTAGTTGCTCTTATATCTTATCCAAGCGGCATTAATAAAACCTATTTCTAATTTATCTTTTATCAAATTAAACACGGAAGTCCCACCCTTTGTAGAATCATCTATTGTTATATATCCTTTTGTTCTCATGTATCCATTTATGCATTTATCTCCATGACAATCCTCTGAGTGTTTATTGGTTCCACAATTATATGACTTTGGATGCTTATGTTCTTTGTTATGAGATTCCCTACATTCCGATTTATCAAAAGTTTTGTATATTTTCTCAAAATGTAAAAGCAGATAATACTCAAAAGAGATGCTGGTAAAGGCAATCTGTACCTGTTTCCCATTAATATTCTTTGTTGCTAATTCAAATGCTTCTTTTCTTGTGGGATGATTATCGTGATCGAAAACTGCCCAAACTTCTTCATAGGCACCATCTTCCAATTCTTTCTGAGCAGCCCTTATCCATTTTTCAGGAGGAGTTCCACTGATCTCTTCAACAGGTTTTGTTCCTTGCTTAAGTTCCCTTTTTCTTCGTTTTTTTCCATGTCCGGACACTTCTTCCTCATCTCCTTCTCCTTCGATTTTTGGTTTAGGAAGAATGTTGATTACGACATCTTCAATATCAAACACTTTATCTATTATTCTATCACGAATAGAGTTAAAGAAAAGAGGCTCCGTATTTGTACCCTCACAAATGATAAGGATGTTATATTCAGTAGACCTGCCCATCACCGTTGTCTTCTATTGATTGTAGCGATTTTATTTTGGGGATACCACCGAACTTACCGGCTAAATACCACTTATCAAATGGAGTATCTTCGCGAACAGAGTTAAAATCTTGTAAAGAAAATAAATCAGTTACTCCAAAATCATCTTTTTCGGTAATCCAAATCTGATCTTTACGAAACAGTGAACTATCAAGTAGTTCGATTTCATGAGTCGTAAATATCAATTGTGCATTTTTAGGATTCATCCTTTGATCTTGAAAAAGGGATACTAATAGTCTTGCTAAATTAGGGTGCAAACTGGTTTCCAATTCATCAATAAAAATAGTTGTTCCTTCTTTCAATGATTTTAGAAGTATTCCACAGATACAATAAAAAGTAAAAGTTCCTTGGGATTCTTCTCTCATAGGAAGGTATTCATCTCCCACGTTTTGTTTGTCTTGAAAAAGAGAATGTGTTCCATAAATTTTGTATTTCCGCTTTTCTTGATTAAAACTTGACGTATTTTCAGCGAGTAAACCATCTATTTTTTCCAGTTTAATTCCTTTCATTTTTGTGTCTGCAAGTGAAATTAATCTATTCAGTCTACTATGCAATTTTGGGTCATCTGCAATGATATAGTCGATTTCATCTTTCAAGAGCTTTAGATGATTGCTATTGTTGGAATTAACAACTTTTATGGTTGAAAAATATTTATATACCTCTGATATAATCGGATCCGGAATATCTTCTCCGAAGCTGGAAAGAATTAATTGATTTGGAAATCCTTTCCATTTAACCCCTTTAATATCAGAACCAAATTTTGCTTCGTGGGAAATTTCATTTGAACCGTCAATGATTCGGGAATATATATTACGTTGCTTTTTCTCAGGATAATATGAAAGATTTTCAGCTATGATTTTGCTTGCATCAAATTTAATATCATATTTGTATTTAATACGATTTAGGATAAATTCAATACTCAAATCAGTAGGCAAAGTTTTCGATTCTATTTCAAATTTAAATGGGTCATATAATGGAATAGATTGACTTATTTTGGGCTTTACTGTAATGTATTTAACCAAATCAAACAATAATTTCAATAAATTTGATTTACCTGACGCATTAGGACCATAGATGGATGCAATTTTTAACAGCCGTACTTCATCCTCTCCTTGCGCTAAAGCTTGTGAAAAAAAGTTACTTCCTTTTGAATCGGAAGTTCCAGCAACCATTGAAAAAGAAATTTCATCTTTAAATGATCGATAATTTTGCACACTTAAATTTAGTATCATGTCTAATTATTTGAATGTTTTATGCAAAAGTAAGTATTTAATTCGATTAATAGACATATTTCATACTTTATTTTGTATATTCTCTTCAAGAAAATATTTTGAAGTATTCGTCTATCGTTTTACAACCTCGATAATTACCATCATTCCGGCGCGAAGCATCTGCACATCTTCCTCCGGTATATCTTCAAAATCAAAGCTTATTTAATATCACTCACAAGACAGGTAATAAAATCTATATAGTTTTTTTCATCCCTGATATCAATATGCTCTTTTTCGTAAAGTTTATCTATTACATAACTTACAATTATTTTATTCGCTTTCTTCTCCTCTAATGCACTATTAATAAATGAGGTGACAACTTGACTTGTATCTGATTGATTGATAGCATATTCCTTCATGCACTTACCCATATTTATTTGGACGCCTGCGGGAAGAGTTAGTATATCTCTATCAATGTCGGGAAGAACAGACCCTGAACCATTTGGCGGCGGACTCATGTGAATTATCTTTAATAAAGGTTCTAAATATTGAATATGAATAACTCCATTCGATTGAAGAAATAAAATGATGAAAGCAACCACCATTGCATAGAATGCTCCTCTAAGAAATGACCAAAGTTTGGCAAATGACTTTTTCTCCGAATTGTTTGTTTTGAATGTATTCGGTGCTTTATTAGCAGGTACGGAAAGAGTGTTCTTTGCATTTTCTATGGATAACATTGGCGGTGGCGGCGGCGGTGGCGGATCTGATTTTTTTTGAGTAGATTCATCTAAAAATAAACGCCTTCTGCATTTGGCACAAAGATAATCGACAAAGTCACAAATAAGTTCTTCATTCTCTATTACATTTTGCAGCTCTTTCTCTCCTTCGGTATAGATAAGATTACCACATTTACAATAAATCTTCTTTCCAATTAATTCCATGCCGTTTACGACACCTTTAATCCCTTTAATTCTTTCAATTGTAGAGATTATTTTTGAAATCAAATCTTCTTCCTCCATTCCGGATTCACCTATTATAGATTCTTCTGATCTACGATAATGTTTGTTAAAAATAGATTCTTGTCCCACTACATTAATAATTAAAGATTGAGTCGTAAAAATACAAATAATTTGTGTACGCCTTATATATTCAATACTTTTTTCCTGAAAGATTTGCGAAAAAATTTTAGTATTAGAAGAAATTATCGTAATTTAGCGTGATTTTTAAGACAGAAAGATTATGTTGAACCAATACAATTATAAATGACTGATAATCAAGATAGAATTATTCAGGTAAATATTGAAGAGCAGATGAAATCGGCTTACATTGACTATTCAATGTCTGTTATTGTGTCGCGTGCTTTACCTGATGTGAGAGATGGTTTCAAACCTGTACACCGTCGAGTATTATTCGGAATGAACGAATTGGGTAACCATTCGGACAAACCGTACAAAAAATCCGCCAGAATAGTGGGGGAAGTTTTGGGTAAGTATCACCCGCATGGAGATAGTTCCGTTTACTATGCGATGGTGCGTATGGCACAAGAGTGGTCATTGCGCTATACATTGGTGGACGGGCAAGGCAACTACGGTTCCGTGGATGGTGACGATCCTGCCGCCATGCGTTATACCGAAGCCCGCTTGAGCAAGTTGGCCGAAGAAATGCTGCGCGATATCGACAAAGATACGGTGGATTTCAATCTCAACTTCGACGATACGCTGAAAGAACCGTCTGTACTGCCGACTCGTCTTCCTAATTTATTGATGAACGGCGCTTCCGGGATTGCTGTAGGGATGGCTACCAATATGCCGCCCCACAACCTTACCGAATGTATCAACGGGATTGTGGCCTATATTGATGTAAAAGGAGAAATTGAAGTCGATGGTTTGATGCAGTACATCAAAGCGCCCGATTTTCCGACCGGCGCTACTATTTATGGTTACCAGGGAGTGCGGGATGCTTTTGAAACCGGTAGAGGCCGGATTATCTTACGGGGTAAAGCCGAAATTGAAGTACATAATAATAAGGAAACGATTGTTATTACCGAAATACCTTACCAGGTAAATAAAGCGGAATTGATCAAATACATCGCTGATTTGGTCATCGAGAAAAAATTGGAAGGCGTAACCCACGTAAACGACGAATCCGACCGCGAAGGAATGCGTATCGTGGTGGACGTGAAAAAAGATTTCAACTCCGGCGTTGTCCTGAATAAACTGTATAAGCTGACCGCGTTGCAATCGTCCTACAATGTCAACAACATCGCGTTGGTCAATGGCCGGCCGATGATGCTCACTTTGAAAGACATGATCCGGCATTTTGTCGATCACCGGGTGGATGTAGTGACCCGCCGTACCAAATTTGATTTGAACAAAGCGGAACAACGGGCGCACATCCTGGAAGGATTGATCATCGCTTCCGACCATATCGACGAAGTGATTGCTATTATCCGTTCCTCCCAAAATCCGAATGAAGCCATTGAACGGTTGATAGAACGGTTCAATTTGTCGGAAATCCAATCACGCGCCATCGTTGAAATGCGTTTGCGCCAGTTGACCGGTCTGGAACAAGATAAACTTCGGGCGGAATACGATGAAATTCAAAAGACAATCGCTTATTTAAAAGGAATATTATCCGACGAGGAACTTTTAATGAACGTGATTAAAGATGAATTGATCGAAATAAAAAATAAATTCGGCGACGAACGGAAAACCGAAATCGTGTATGC
>JAISKT010000197.1 GCA_031261295.1 Candidatus Symbiothrix sp.
ATCTGTTCCAAAGTCACCGTTTTTGAATTTTTGGACGAACTGAAAGCCGACCAGGTTTTGCAGGAAAAAGCAAAAAGCCTGTCGAATGTAGAAATCTTTCTATCTTCCCAGACTACTGAAGTGATAGGAAACGGCGAGAAAGTAACCGGCATCCGCGTTAAAAACCGTAAAACGGAAGAAGAACGTATCGTGGATTTGGATGGTATTTTTGTCCAAATCGGATTGACAGCCAACAGCGGCGTGTTCAAAGACGTAGTCAACACCAATCGTTTCGGTGAAATCGAAATTGATACGCACTGCCGTACCAATCAACCGGGCATTTATGCTGCCGGTGATGTCACAACTGTACCCTACAAGCAGATTATTATTTCTATGGGAGAAGGTGCAAAGGCTGCACTAAGTGCATTTGAAGACAGGATGCGCGGGGATATTTAATATCCCGTGCATTTATCTATAGCTGGAGGAAAGCTATAATAACACTCATTTTTTTACCTTGAATCCGGTTGCAAAAAATTGACTAATATCAAAATATATATCTGATTTTTTTTTCAGACTAAAATAGTCACAACCGGCCTTTGCACCTCGCGATTTGATTTCTAATTGAAAGAATTTAAGAATATCATATTCATCATTTATAGAAATCACATGATAAGCTGTTTCACAAGTTTGTCCATTACCCGATGACAGTATAACTTCTCGGATAGCATTAAGTTTATTGGCCGTTTGCATAGCCAAAGTTTCATCTCCTTTGAGGTGATAAACGTATGCTAAGAAATTCATTTGTCTTAAATCAAAGGGGTATTTAGATAGGGCACTTGTAGCTAATTGAATAATTTTATCATAGTCCTTCTTGCTAAGAATCACTTTATTATAATATTTTTCCATTTCTTTTTCTTCAGGAGAAATCCGAAACGGCTTATAATCCTCTTGAAATAAATAACCATAATACAAATGCTTATACTCTTCCTCCGTTAAAGTTGGATCAGAAAGTTCAAACCTTGCCATCAATTGGGGATAAAAGAAGATAGAAGAAGAATCTTGTATGGCTTCCTTTATCCGGTCATAATCCGGTTTATTAGACTCAACTTCTTGTGAGTAAGAGCTATAAATTAACCCAAATAAAAAACAAATAAAAACAAAAAACCTTTTCATACATTCAATATTTATTACATTTATAATCTATCTGATTAACCTATTTCCAATGCTCCTATAAGCTCTCGTACCGATTGGAATCTGTGTCTATCCAAATAGGCATTGATTCCTTCGACTACTTTCACCGAAATAGTCGGGTCAATAAAGTTATAAGTGCCTATTTGAATGGCAGTTGCACCGGCTAATATAAATTCGATAGCATCGGTTGCATTGGCTATTCCTCCCAAACCGATAATCGGAATTTTCACCGCTTTATGCGTTTGATACACCATTCGCAAGGCGACCGGTTTGACGCAGGGGCCGGATAAACCTCCGGTAATCGTTGATAAAACGGGTTTTCTCCGTTCGGCATCAATGGCCATTCCCATCAAGGTATTGATTAAGGAAACCGCATCCGCTCCTTCTGCTTCTGCAGTCCGGGCAATTTCGGTAATGTCCGTCACATTGGGTGACAATTTCACTATCAATGTTTTATCATATACTTTCCGGACGGATTTAATCACTTCCGAAGCGCTTTTGCAATTGGTTCCGAAAGCCATTCCGCCTTGTTTCACATTGGGACAGGAAATATTCAGTTCGATGGCCGGGATTTTATCTAATTCGTTCATCCGTTCGGCACAAGCCACATAATCTTCAATCGTTGAACCGCTGACATTCACCATTATATGGGTGTCTATGTCTTTGATTTTCGGATAAATGGTTGAAATAAAGTAATCTACGCCTTTATTTTGCAACCCTACCGCATTCAACATGCCCGAAGGCGTTTCCGCCATCCGCGGATAATCGTTTCCTTCCCTGGGATGCAAAGTAGTTCCTTTTACAAAGATGCCGCCAATCCGGGATAAATCCATAAAATCGGCATATTCAATACCGTAACCAAATGTACCGGAAGCAGTTAAGACCGGATTCTTAAGTTCCAATTTACCTGTATTAATGCTTAAATCTGCCATGTCAATTCATTTATATTAAATACAGGGCCTTCCGTACATACGCAAGTATTTCCTTTTTCGGTCTTTTCTACGCAACATAAACAGGCGCCGATGCCGCACGCCATGCTGTTTTCAAGGGAGACTTCGCAGGGAATATTGAATTTCTTAGCATATCTGGCCACTGCCACCATCATGGGCTTGGGGCCGCAGGTATAGATAAAATCCGCATCTCCGGCAAGCAAGAAGGAATGATTGGTGACAAATCCTTTTTCTCCTGCAAGACCGTTTTCGGTAGTAATATGTACGGCGCCGATTTTTTTGAATTCGTCCAACTGCAGCAAGTCTTTTTCGGTTCGAGCGCCCAATAAAAAGGTGGGTGTAAAACCTCTTTCTTTCAGATAAATTCCCAGATACAGCAAGGGTGCAATGCCTACGCCTCCGCCGATTAAGAGCAGTTTTTTGTTTTTATCTTGTTCCGAAGGAATGGAAAAGCCTTTTCCTAACGGATAGATTAGATTGAGGAAATCGCCCGGTTGTATCTCTGCCAATTTTCGGGTGCCGTTACCAACCAATTGGATCAGCAACCAAAGTTCACGAGCAATTTTATTCACATAATGGACAGAAATCGGCCGCCGCAGAAATGTGTTTTCCGAATTATTGACTTTGACTTGCACAAATTGTCCCGGCAAGATTTCCGGGATTTCTGTGTTCAAAGATAATTTTAGTAAGCAGTAATTGTTGCTTAAAGCAATATTTTCTATCACTTTCCAATCTGCCATGTATTTTTTCATTCAAACTTATTTTTGACGTAAAGTTAAGGCAAAAGATAGGAATGAACAAATTTTTATCGCTATTCTTCCGGCTTTAAAGTAACATACGTTTTGTTCTTAAAGAAAATAACTATTTTATCAATATTTTCAGATAATGAAAGTTCAGGCATAAGTGACTGAGATTTAACCGGTTTTGGAGGTTCTTCTTCCTTCTTAACCTCAATTTCCCGCGGATATTCCGGTTTGGGTGTATTATGTACCGGATTTACGCGATTCTCACTGAATAAATCCGGTTCGATGGACACTTTCTCGCCTTTGTACATGGGAAGGGTTCCCAAAATCAACCAATCCGGGTTTATATTTTTATATGTATTCAAGATATTTTGAAAAACCTCCAGACTGGGAGTTGGATAATATTTTTTCCCATCCTTATCATCCCTGCCATTCAGTATGTTGGAAATCGTAGCGCGATTAATCTTGATATTGTCGGCAAAAGTAGAGGGAGCGCATTTTTCTCTGTCCACAATCTCTTTTATCCGCTGATTTTCCCCGGGTAAATTTTTATCGTCCATAAAATTAAGAATACAAACGTTAATTATTAATTCGATACAAATGTAAATAATAATATTTACTTATGCAAATTACAAAATTAAATTAATTATTTACATCTGTAATTTACAAAATACAACTGAAACCAATTACATTTGTAAATAGCCCTGAATTGCGATTGTAAATAACTTTAATCACAATAGGTATATATTTGGTTATTAAAGTGAAATAATGAAAAAAGTATCCAATAAACCATTGTTTTCAATTGTATTTTACAATATTAAATTATTATTTAAATTAATAGTTTAATTATTTATATATAAAATACTGATTTTTAATATATTACATTCAATATTTATAGATAATTTACAAGCTGTAATAATGCAATTTACAAAAGTAAATCCTCTACCCTATTCTATCTGCAAATACTTCGCATTTACAAGTGTAAATTACAATTATTCGGATAAATTTCAATTGTTTTGATTTCAGATGTAAATTATTGATTTACATCTGTGATTTCTATGCTTAAAACAAAACTATTGAAATAAATTCTTGGCAAGAATCTTCTGTGACTTAATAAAATTCTGTATCTTTGCCGGAGTAGTCAATCGGTCTGTCGCTTTTTAGTTAAAAAAAGAGGAAAGTCCGGACAACACAGAGTACCCTACTATCTAACGGATAGCTGTTTGTGAGAGCAGAGTTAAGTAGAAGAAAAGAACCGCCTTTTTCGGAAGGTAAGGGTGAGAAGGTGAGGTAAGAGCTTACCGGTTCTTATAGCAATATAGGAAGCCGTACAACTTAGGGGTTGCAAGATCATGTACACCGGCGCAGGTAGGATGACTCGTCCGATGCCGGGGGGTAGATTGCTTGAATTTAATGGCGACATTAAGTCTAGATAAATGACAGACAAATACAGAATCCGGCTTACAGATTGACTACTTTTTTACATTAAAATAATGAAACTGAAAGAAATACCCGGTTATATCAAGAAATTCCTGAAATTTATTACGGAAGACATCTGGCGGACTGTTCCCCAGGATTTGAGTAATAAGGAACGGAGAGGTTATACGATTCTTAAAGTTATCAGCCTGGCTCTGAAGCGGTATAATGCTGATAATCTGCAGAGAAGCGCTTCGGCCCTTACCTACAACACATTTTTGTCACTGATTCCGCTTTTGGCTGTGTTAGTGGCGATTGCCAAAGGATTTGGGTTCCAAAATATTGTGCAAAGCCAGTTGTTCCAGTATTTTCCCGGACAAAGGGAAATCATGGACAAAGTATTTACCTTCGTTGATTCCTATATGCAACATAC
>JAISKT010000175.1 GCA_031261295.1 Candidatus Symbiothrix sp.
AAAGACATTCGGGAAGGAAACAAAGAGTACCGGCAGGGAAAATTTACGGACGCCGAAGTCGATTACCGGAAAGCGCTCGAAACCGACGCCCGTTCGGTGGAAGCAGCGTATAACCTGGGAAATACGTTGTATAAACAGGGCAAAGGACAAGAGTCGTTGGAGCAATACCAGATAGTCGTTGGAAATGAAAAGGATAAAACCAAATTGTCCATGGCCTGGCACAATGTCGGAAACATTTTTATGGCCACTAAAGATTATAAAAGAAGTATTGATGCCTATAAAAATGCCTTGCGCAACAATCCGAAAGACAATGAAACCCGCTACAATTTAGCGTTGGCGCAAAAGTTGCTGGACGATCAGCAAAATCAAGACCAAAATCAAGATCAGCAAAAAGACGAGCAAAAACAGGATGAACAGCAGCAAGATCAAGATCAGCAGAATCAGGATCAGCAGCAAGATCAAAAAGATCAACAGGATCAACAGCAGAATCCGGATAAAATGAGCAAGCAAAATGCCGACCATATACTGGACGCCATGATGCAGGAAGAAAAAAACACACAGGAAAAGGTGAAAATGGAACAGATGAATCGACAAAAACAAAAAAAGACAGATAAAAATTGGTAACCCCCAACCCCCTGAAGGGGGCTTTGGCTGACGCACGATACAATGATGAAATACCAAGTAAAAAAGAAAATATTGCAACTCTAAAGTCCCCTTTAGGGGATTTAGGGGTTAAAAAATAAAGATATGAAGAAACGGTTTTTTTTATTAATAGTACTTCTTACAGCCATACTGAATGGATTTGCGCAAGTTTCGCTTAAAGGGACTGCGCCTCAAGCCGTTGTGGTCGGAGAACAGTTCAGGGTAAATTATACCTTAACCACTCCGGGAGAAAAAGGAGCAGATATGCGCTTGCCGGAAACATCCGGGGTGAAGACCTTGTTCGGGCCGACATTATCTTCCCAAAGCACTTCTACCAGTATTTACAACGGAAATGCCACTACACAAGTAACATTGGTTTACACCTACGTTTTGCTGGCGGAAAAAGAGGGGGATTTCACGATTCCGCAGGCAACCATCAAAGTAGGAAACAGTGAATACAAATCCAACGAATTGAAAGTAAAAGTCTTACCGCAAGACCAGGCTGCCGCAGCGGCTGCTACCAATCAACAAGCGGCGCAAAAGAACGAACAACAGGCTGCAACATCCAAAGCGCCAAGCAATGAGGATGTATTTATCCGCATGCACGTTTCCAAATCTTCCGTTTATGAAAACGAAGGTTTTTTGGTGACGTTCAAGTTATACAGTGCAGTGGATGTTACCGGATTTGATAATGCTAAATTCCCTGAATTTGAAGGATTTATCGCTCAGGAAATTGAACTTCCGGACAATAAACAAATGAACATGGAAAATTATCAGGGACGCAACTACCGGACCGTTATCCTGAAGCAAACCATTCTTTATCCGCAACATTCGGGTAAAATCACGATTAGCCAGGGAAAATTTGATGTCAATGTGCGTGTACGCGCCCAATCGCAACGGTCGCGCAGTTTCTTCGATGATTTTTTCGATACCTATACCAATGTCAAGAAAACATTGATTTCTCCACCGGCTACTGTGGATGTAAAATCATTGCCCGCAGGCAAACCGGCTTCTTTTTCGGGCGCTGTGGGAGAATACAAAATGACGTCTTCCATCAGTGCAACCGAATTGAAAGCCAATGAACCGGTGACGATTAAAGTGTCAATCTCCGGCAACGGGAATGTCAAGTTGGTGAAAAATCCCGACATTGTTTTCCCCAACGATTTTGAAATTTACGATCCCAAAATAGATGTCAACACCAAAGTTTCGACTTCAGGTGTCAGCGGTACCAAAACCATTGAATATTATGCTGTTCCACGGTATGCCGGCGATTTCACTATTCCCGCAGCGCAACTGTCTTATTTCGATTTGAAAACGGGAACCTACAAAACATTGTCCACCGGAGAATACCATTTGCATGTAGAACCGGGAACGGGAGGCAACGCGGCTTCACCCGCCATCGTGACCGGATCCAATAAAGAAGACATCCGTTTCGTAGGGAAAGACATCCGCCACATTAAAACCGGCGGAGTCACCTTCCAAAAAGGGAATTTCTTCTTTGGAACCTTGGGTTACTGGTTATGCTATTTAGTTCCGGCGCTTTTGTTCATCATTTTGTTTATTGTTTACCGGAAACAAGTAGCGGAAAACGCCAATATCGCGTTGGTACGAACGAAAAAAGCCAACAAAGTGGCTTCCAAACGCTTGAAAGCGGCTCAGAAATACTTGAAAGACAACAAGCGGGAACCGTTCTATGACGAAACACTCAAAGCCATTTGGGGTTATTTGAGCGACAAGTTGAATATTCCGGTTTCCAACTTGACGAAAGACAATGTAGAGATGGAATTGATTCAGTATGGTGTTGGCGAAGAACTGATTAAGGAATTCATTGATATTCTCAATACGGCAGAGTTTGCCCGCTACGCACCGGCGCAAGGACACGACGCGATGGACGACCTCTACAAACAAACCGTTGATGCAATTGATAAAATGGAAAAAATATGAAAAAGAGTATCATTCTACTATCATTTATATTCGCAATCATTGGTCTTTCTGCCCAAACAACGGTAGAACAGGCCAATGCAGCTTATTCCGAAGGCGATTTCCCAAAGGCCGCACAATTGTATGAAGAGGCGCTCCGCGAAAATGGAGAATCGGCCGACGTCTATTATAATCTGG
Source organism: Candidatus Symbiothrix sp. (assembly GCA_031261295.1). Taxonomy (GTDB): domain Bacteria; phylum Bacteroidota; class Bacteroidia; order Bacteroidales; family Azobacteroidaceae; genus Azobacteroides. The sequence goes on from JAISKT010000175.1 coordinate 2,761, forward strand.
GAAATGCTTATTACCGCTTAAACAGAGTAGCGCCGTCCATCCTGAATTACGAACGGGCGCTGTTATTGCAACCGGGAGACGGTGATATTCGTTTCAATCTGGAAATCGCTAAATTGAAAGCGGTGGACAAAATCGAGCCGGTAGGAGAATTTTTCTTAACGGAAGCCTACAACAGCGTCAAAAACGCCGGCAGCACCAACCAATGGAGTTACCTGTCCATTGCCTTTTTTATCTTGCTCGTGGCCGGATTGTTCCTGTATTTCTTTTCAAGGAAAATCGGTTGGAAGAAAATCGGGTTTTATTCCGGGCTGGCCTTCTTGATTTTGTGCTTTGCCACAGCTACTTTTGCCTACAGTCAAAAGAACAAACTGACGCACCGTAATACGGCGATTATCTTCTCCGCCACGACGACCATCAAAAGCTCGCCGGACAACAGCGGTACGGATTTGTTCATTCTTCACGAAGGCACGAAGGTCGATGTGAAAGACCAATTGAATGATTGGAAAAAGATTGAAACAGCCGACGGCAATGTGGGTTGGATAAAAAGCAACGAACTGGAGACAATCTAAATTAGTTCAAGAAAATAGGATTTATTGTATTTATCCAGTATTCTGATAAACTCACTATCAGTCGATACTTGTTTGTAAATATTTTTGATAACATCATTTTCGAAAAGGATACTTTCAATATCAAAATTCATTCGTAAAGCTGTATCAAAATTTCTATAAAAGTCCAATTTATCGCCTTGATTAAACTTTATTTCAGCTAAAGTAGCATAATATATTCCTTCTTGAGGCTCTAAATCAATGGCTTTGTATATATCTTCTAAAGCAGATTCATATTGTTTTTCCCAATTATATAAACAGCTTCTAACGTTATATAATTTTGCATAAAAAGGATATTTTTCTATCAAACGGGTTGTTTCTACTATAAGTTCTTTTCTATCAACACCTGAATATTCTTTTACTATTATGAGATTCATTAAAGCATCTACTCGATATTCTTTGTATTCTTTATCAATATACTCCTTCAAATCATCAAAAACTTCGGAATAGTTTTTCAATCTGAAATAGCTTTCCGAACGAAAGAATAAACATCCGCCTGAAATATCTCCCATTTTAATTCCTTTAGTAAAAGCCTCTACTGCTTTTTTATATTCTTTTTGGCCATTATAATAACGTCCACGCAACAAATAGCTGTCAGAGAGTTCGGGCGCTAATTTTTCTATTTCATCCAATTGCTTCAATAAATCGAAAGAATTGTTTTCAAAACTATTATACGCCTTTTGTAATAACCATTCGGCGCGCTTAAGATTGTCAAACTTTTCTTTTTCTTCAGGAGAAAAATCTTCGCCGGTCAAAGAATTAAAAAGAGATAAATATTCAGTATCATAACTCATCCTAACTTTTTCAAATAATTCGATTTCCCTATCGGAATGAATCACATTGAAGCTTTTCAGTTCTTTATCGCTTTCTTTAAATGCATCCTTTATTTTTTGTTCTACAAGATTTTTAATTTCATATTCCCGGCTTCTTCCTTCGGGAGTATTCGGGAAAGGAATCCGTGTCAATACAAAATGGATTTCTTTGATAGTATCCAATAATTTATTTTCTTTTTTAGTAATGGTTCTAATAATCTGTTGAGTGCCGCAGATATTTTCTTCATTATTCACTGCAAATAATACGATAGATTCGGCTAAAAGAGACATGGTTATAGCCGCAATCTCCGTAATTCCGGTGCGGGTGTCAATTAGCAAATAATCGGGACTAAACTCTTTTTTTATTTTTTCTTTTAAATCTAAAAAGAAAGGTATCCCTTCGCTATTATCCCGATAGAATAAATTCCACCAACTGATACGCGACAATTTTTTCCAGTATTTCCCCTGTTCCGAATTTCCGGCAGGAATAAACGTAATATTATTTTGTTTTTTGCTTGTATTTATTTCGATGGCATAATCTCTTATGGATGGAGGCAAAATATCGTTTACCGCAAATTCATAAATATAATCGACCAAGCCTTGTTTGATTTCCGTATTTATTTGCCGCTTATATTTATGATTTAATCCGGGCGCTTCCAAATCAAAATCCATAATACATACTTTTTTGCCGAATTCGGCTAAACGGTTGGCGATATTAACCAAGGCCAATGTGCGTCCAACGCCTCCTTTATATGAATAAAAAGTGATTGTTTTCATTTTATTTAAAATTTAGCAAGCTTTATCCAAAATATCTCCTCTTTCGCTAATTTCTTTCATTATTTGTCCAACCTTCGGATACAAAACAATTATAGGGGTGAAACGGTTGATTGACTGTTCTTTTTTTAGTTCAATTTTCAACTCTATATGCCGGCTCAATACACGTACTATCTGAACAATACGTTCAAAACTCGCCGTTCGATAATCGTTTTGTTCGTATCGCTGTATTTGTTGTTCCTGTACCTCTATGGCATTAGCCAACTGCTTTTGTGTCAGACCGGAAGCAATTCTTAAACTTATGACTGCCTTGGGCAAATCTTCTTCCGAAAATTCAAGCTCTGAGGTATTTTGACTTGTTAAAAATTTAAATTCTTCTATCTCCTCACTCAAATCTTCAATTCGACTTTTATACGCATATATTTGCCATAAATCCGTAAGCTCTTTTGAATCTTTTATAGCTTCCATACGTTGACGCAATGATTCAATATCTTTCAGAGCAATTGTTAATTGTTTCTTGTTATGTATCATTGTTTATCTAATTTAATTTTTATAATTCCTTTTTTAATGTTTTTGCCCCTAATTTGTTGAAAAAAACTTATATAATTATTTTCATTTCTATCGGCTATTGATAAAGCATCAAATAATTCGCCTTTATATAACCTCTTTTGCTCTTTTTTGTCAAACAAGGGATATTTGTTGTATAAATCTTGTATTTTTGATGGAGGACATTCAACGCAAGCGTCCCAATCTCCCGGCTCTATTTTTTCTGTAACAAAACTACCATCAATATAAATAATCGTACATCCGACGTCTTGCAAAATATCAATGACCTTTTTTAATCCTTCCAATAACTCTTTCCTCCTTGGAGAAAATAAGAAAAAGGTATGAAAATCTTTCCAAGTCATTTCATATATTCCGGGATTCAATACTCCATTTTCGTTAAAATTCATTTTACACAATAAATTTGTTTGGCAAACATACTAAAAATATAGAAAACACACAACTTTCTTAGGATATATTTCTAATTTTCTATCTAAAAAATCAAAAATTACCACAATACACAACAAATCAGATTTCATAAAAGGGCATATCAGCCATACGCTAATTCCCTTGTTGTCCTCCTGAACTGCCGCCCCCTTGATTTCCGCCGCCCATAGTATCGCTATTCTCAATGCCCCTTTGCGCCTTTTTGATTTATGTTTTCATCTCGCCAAACCGGTAGGAAACAGTGATTCCGAAAGACCGCATTTTTCAAAAAAATTTTGGATACGGAAACATTATAAAAATAATAGCCGTTGGATTCTCCCTGTAAATTGATATTGGACGTGGAATAATTGCCGTTTACATTCAACATAATATCCCGGGGAAGGGTATATTGCGCCCCGCCATAGACACGGTCTCCAAAACCGCTGTTCTTCAAGCCGGAATCATTATTGGCTTTAATATCCACATAACTTCCTCCAAGATTACCGAAATCGCGCAACAGTTTATCTTCCGAAACAAAAGGGATAGCCGCCGTTTTCTTCCCCAAAAATTCCACCGTCAACACATAAGCGCCGGGTGTATTCAATACCAGATTGAAGTTTCCGTCATCGTCCGTCACCGCCGCCTTAACTACCTTTTGGGAAGGCGCTTCTTCCAAAATTTTCAACGTTGCATTTTGAAATATGTGCAGGCAAATAGACTACCTTTTTTGTTTTAAAAAATTCTTCTTGAAAATAATCGCTTAATTCGTATTCGATTACTTTGTTTTTAAACGGTTTTAGTTCTTCTTGCAAATCGCCGCCTTTCAGGCATAAAAAACCATTGGGCAAGGCATTCCGTTGTTTCTTGGCAATATTTTTCCGGGCGACTTTTACCAAATCGGATAAGGGCATGACAGCGCGGCTCACGACGAAATCAAATTCCCGTTTCTCGTCTTCTACCCGCGCCTGACGAAATTCTACATTTTCCAAACCAATTTGACGGGCAATGTCTTCGGCGGCTTTTATTTTTTTTCCAATGCTATCCAACAAAAGAAACGAAACGTTGGGAAACAAAATAGCCAACGGTATGCCGGGAAAACCGCCTCCCGTCCCCACATCCATTATCGCCGAGTGATCGCTGAAACGGATTACCCGGGCAATCCCCAAAGAATGAAGAATATGTTTTTCGTACAGGTTATCAATATCTTTCCGCGAAATCAAATTGACCTTATTATTCCAATCTGTATATAGATCCTTCAAAGAGTCGAATTGAGATTCCTGCTTACCGGTGATTTCCGGAAAATATTCTTTCACCATACAATTATTTTCATTTCCTTCATTTCTTTCATTCTTTTCATTTCAGAAGCGTTTCAATGGGTGAATTTCCGGCAATATACACATTCAATTCACTGTATGGGATAAAAACCTGCGTTAAACCGACCATGGTTCCGGCAATTTCATTCTCGTTGAAATAATAGGTAATCCCTTTTTCGTCGAGCGTGAAATTATCATTGGGGCCAATATCGCTCAAATCGTTATAGCCCAGATTTTCCAAATCTTCCGCCTTTTCCAACTCATTGGCCGCCGCTATCTTATCCGCCAAAAGACGCGAAAGATTGGCTTTGTAACCGTTGCCCGCAAACTGTTCTTCGCGAAGAAAATCGCCTGTGGCCAGATTGATGACATATCCGTAGATACTTCTGGAACTATGTGCTCCTCCCTGATAAGAAAGCGATTCAACAATAAAAGAAACAAAACCGTTGTGATTGAATAACAACTTGTTATTCAAATGGATATAAGAAGCAAAACCGGTTTCGTCTTCATACACATCTTCTTCGTCATCATCAATCGTATCGTAGCAAACGGGAGATTCAAATTCTTCAAATTCCTCAATATACTGCTTACAATAGTCTTCTACGGCTTGTTCCGGACTTAAATCCCGGAAAGAAGAACCAAACATTTTTTCTACAAAAATATTTTGCAGGGTATTCAATGGTTGCGCGTCATCCGAAGAATCCGGATAAATGAAAGAAACCTGAATGTTGCATCCGGGTTTAGCTGTATCATTAAAAAGGTAATAAACCTTCGTAACTTGAATGGAATCAAAGTGAATGCTGTTATTTACCGTTTTAGTTTGGGGCTTGCAACCGACCAAAAATAAGATGTAAAAAACGCAAACAAATGAAAATAAAATACTTACATTTTTCATAAAAATATTTTAGTAATATTCAATGCAAATATAATTCTATTTTTCCGTTAGAAAAAAATATTCATGTAAAAAGAAAACAGAAATAATGCAATTTTGTTGTTTTTTTTCAAGAGAAATTTTTTTGCCTCAAAAAAATAAAGTAATTTTGGAGGCTTAAAAAAAACAGATATAATTTTTAATACGCATGTCTGAAAATTTTGGATACATTTCACAGGTAATCGGACCTGTTATTGACGTTTCTTACGGACAAACAGGTTTAGTTTTGCCTAAAATCTACGAAGCGCTCCGGATCACCCGTCCGGATGGTAAAATATTAATCGTTGAGGTTCAACAACATATTGGCGAAGATACGGTTCGCGCAGTGGCTATGGATTCTACCGACGGCATTGCCCGCGGGATGAAAGCCGTCAACTTGGGCGCTCCGATTTCCATGCCTGTCGGCGAACAGGTAAAAGGCCGCTTGTTGAATGTCATCGGTGAGACGATCGACGGCATGAAAGACGTTTCCTATTCGGGAGCCGAACCGATTCACCGCGATCCGCCCAAATTTGAAGATCTTTCCACGTCCACCGAAATTCTTTTTACCGGGATAAAAGTCAT
>JAISKT010000265.1 GCA_031261295.1 Candidatus Symbiothrix sp.
TTACAATATTAATTGTTATACAATCAGTTAATTATCTCGCTACAAAGATAGCATTTGTACCTCGAGTACCGTAGTAAGCGCGACAGGGGTGGTCTTGATTTTTATTGCACACGCTTGGAATTCTTGAAATTTCATGTAATTTTGTATCCAATTTTAAATGGATAACAATGAAGAAATTATTGCTTTACTTTTTCCTTTCTTTTTGGGCGACAAATTTTGTTGCTGCACAAACTGATTTTTACAAACAGCTGGCCGATTCGGCGCTGACTTTGACGAAACAACGGGTAAAATACGATCCCGCTTATGTGCGAATAGCTTATCCGAATGGCGATGTGGCGAGTGACCGCGGCGTTTGTACCGATGTGATAATCCGCGCTTACCGTAAAATGAAGATTGACTTGCAAAAAGAAGTGCACGAAGACATGAAAGCCCATTTCAGTCAATACCCGAAAAAATGGGGCGCGACCAAGACCGACACGAACATCGACCACCGGAGAGTTCCCAATCTGATGACTTTTTTCTCGCGCCACGGAGAAACCAAACCCATTTCAGACAAAGTCGGCAATTATCTGCCCGGCGATATTGTCTGCTGGAATTTGACGGACAAAATCACTCACATCGGAATAGTGGTTGACCGGAAATCAAGCGATGGAAAACGGTATATGATTGTGCACAATATCGGCGCCGGGCAGGTATTGGAAGATTGTTTGTTTCGGTTTAAAATCATCGGGCATTACCGGTACAAGAAATAGCATTAAATATCCTATAATTGTATTGTAAAGCAACTCCCTTTTTCCGGTTCGGACTGCACCGAAATCGTGCCTCCATGCAGGTTGACAATCTGCCGGCAAATGCTCAAGCCGATGCCGGAACCGCTCGTTTTAGTAGTGAAAAACGGAACGAAAATTTTATCCATGACATCCGGTAAAATACCTTCGCCGGTATCGGAGACCTGAATAACCGGACGCCGGTATTCATTCTGAAAGATGCCGACAGTTACGGTAACGGGTTTGTCCGGCGGTGAAGATTCGCAGGCGTTTTTTATCAGGTTAATCAGGACTTGCTCCATCAATCCCCGGTCGGCTTCAATGATAATATATTGCGGCTGAATGGCATACGTAAAAATAAATCCGTCGGCTTTCAACAGGCGCTTGATGTCATCCATCCACTCGCGGGCAGGAAATGGAAGGATGACCGGTTGAGGAATATGCGTCAATTTTTTGTAATTACTCACAAAATCGACTAATCCTTTACTCCGGCGGTGAATGGTTTGCATGGCGCGAGTCATCCATTCGCGGTTTTCTTCATTCCCTTCCGAAAAAGTCTCGGACAGGGAAATAATCGGTGTCAGCGAATTCATTATTTCGTGCGTCAGAACGCGGATTAATTTTTTCCAGGCATCGCTTTCACTCTCTTCCAGAACGGATTGGATATTTTTCAGGCTAATCAGTTTCAATTCTTTTCCTTCCAAAATGAAGTAGATTGCCGTAACGGCCAATTGGTGTACCGCTTTTTCCCGTTCAATCCGGATAATCTTTGTTTCGCGCGGGATAAGTCTGTTCAATGTTTCCGGTAAATCAGGCGACACACTCTTCAAATCGTCCAAAATACGCGGTTGCGGTTTTCCGGACATATCCAAAGCGGCCTTATTTATCCAATTGATTTTTAATGATTTATCAATGACAATGATTCCGAAATCAATCCGGTTCAACAAACTGTCGTAAAAATGCTGTTCGGCTTCCATCTTTCGCAATTTTGCATTGAAACGTTCTATCGAAGCCTCCATATCGGGAATTAATTCGGGAGCTAATCCTTTGCCGGAAAAGCTTTTGAAAGAGATATTAAATTCCGAGAAACGAATGGCTTCAATCAGGCGTTTCATGTCTTTGACCGTTCTTTCCTGAAAAATAAATAAGCGGTAAATGAATACACAAGTAATGGCAGCGCACAAAATACTCACCCGGTACAATTGAAAGAACAAAAAGAATCCGGTTGCTACCGAAAACAGCGCCACTCCTAAAATCCGGACAAGCCATTTGGATGTATAATTCTTCATTCCTTTTTCATTTTGCGATACAAAGCGTAACGGGTAATTCCCAACAAATCAGCCGCTTTATTCATATTTCCTTCGCTTCGTTTCAAGGCCTTTTCAATAGCTTCCTGTTCTATCTCCTGAAGATTCAGATTTTCGTTTCCGTTTTTCTTTTCGCCGGTTTGCAGCGTGATACTTCCGGCTTTCAGGGTTTTATCGGAAGAAAGAATCACGGCGCGTTCCATCACATTTTGCAATTCGCGCACATTGCCCGGCCAGGAATAATTCCTGATTTTATTTTTAGCCTCCTGCGATAAACCGGTGATAGTCTTTTTGTATTTATGAGAAAATTTCTCCAGAAAATGTTCTGCCAGAAGGACAATGTCGTGCCCGCGTTCGCGAAGCGGAGGAATCCGGATTTCAATTGTGTTGATTCGGTACAAAAGGTCTTGACGAAAATTACCGGCATTTACCGCTTCGTAAATATCAAGATTGGTTGCACTGATGAACCGCACATCCATCGGGTGAATCCGGGTGGAACCCAATCTCGAAATCTGTTTCTTTTCGATGGCTGTCAGTAATTTAGCCTGCATGGAAAGCGACAGGTTCCCGATTTCGTCCAAGAAAAGCGTACCGCCCGAAGCGATTTCCATTCGTCCCGCTTTTTCCGATTTGGCATCGGTGAAAGCGCCTTTTTCATAACCGAACAGTTCGCTTTCAAAAAGCGTTTCGGGAATAGCGCCCAAATCGAGGGTGGTAAAAACGTTTGACGAACGGGGGGAATGATGATAAATAGCGCGGGCCACCAAGTCTTTGCCGGTTCCGTTTTCGCCCAAAATCAGGATGTTAGCTTCCGTTTCGGAAAGTTTTTCAATTAAAGAGAATATTTCGAGCAGGCCTTCCGATTCGCCAATGATTTCGGGATAATCGAAACTGCTCAAAGATTGCACCTGCCTTTTGAGATTTTCGATTTGTTCGTGCGAGTCTTTCAATTTTAATGCGGAAGAAATCGTCGCCAACAATTTGTCTTTTTCCCAAGGTTTGGAAATAAAATCAGTAGCTCCCGCTTTGATGGCTTGCACCGTTTTTTCGGTATCGGCATAAGCTGTCATGAAAATCACAATTGCCTGCGGGTCGATTTTCAATATCTTGTTTAACCAGAAGAAACCCTCTTTTCCACTCACCACGTCTTTCCGGAAATTCATGTCCAAGAGGATAAGGTCGGGGCGGAATGTTTCCATATAGTGTTCAATTTTTTCGGGATGGGCGCTCACTTTAATCTTCTCTACATGAGGAAAAAGCAAGGCATTCAAGGCGAAAAGAACGTCCTCGTTGTCATCTATAATTAATATTTTCCCTTTTTTGTCCATCTTTCGCTTGTAAAGGTAAGCCTTTTTTTATTTACCGACAAGTGCGGAAACGCACGCATAAAGTGCATATCCGCACACGATATTAATGCTTAATAAAAGTGTATTTATTTGTATATCAATTTTATATAAATTTGGTATGAGATTTGTTATGATTAATATTGTATGAAGAAAATACTTGCAATCCTATTTCTTTTAATTTTGATTCCTCCGTTTGTCTTTGCTCAGCAACCGGCGGATTCGATTCTGGTATTTACCTTGAATCAAGTCATTGACATTGCCCGCCGGCAATCGCCGGATGTATTATCCGCCCGTCACAGTTTTCGTTCTTCGTATTGGAATTATTGTTATTATAAAGCGAATTATTTGCCTTCGCTCACGTTTAATTCCACGCCGAATTTCAATCATTCCATTAATGCCGTCACCTTGCCGGACGGAACGGCGCAATACATCCGACAAAATCAATTGATGACGGATGCTTCGTTGACCATTACCCAGAATATTCCTTTTACTGGAGGCAACCTGTTCTTGCAGACGAGTTTACAACGGATGGATTTATTGAATGAAACCGAATATTCCTACAAATCCACTCCGGTGATTATCGGTTATCAGCAATCTTTATTGGGATATAATCCCCTGAAATGGGACCGGAAAATTGAACCTTTGCGTTTTGAAGAAGCCAAAAAAAGTTATGTCGAAACACTTGAATTAGTAGCGGCAAACGCAACAATGAAATTTTTTAATTTGGCAAAAGCTCAAACCAACCGGGAAATCGCCCGGACGAATTATGCCAATGCAGATACATTATATACTTTTGCACAAGGCCGTTATAATATAGGAACAATTACCGAAAACGAAATGCTCCAGTTGGAAATCAATCAGTTGAACGAAGAGAGTAACCAACTGAAGGCGCAATTGGAAGTGGACGATTGTATGGAAGATTTGCGTTCTTATCTGGGAATTAAAGAGTCTTTACCGATTGTGGTTAAGATAGATAACGAGATTCCTTTAATCAAGGTGGATTTAACGGAAGCCTTGCAACAGGCTTTGGAAAACAGTCCCGACATCCTAAATATGCAACGGCAAAAATGGGAAAGCGAGAGTAATGTAGCCAATGCCAAAGCTTCCGCCGGTTTGAAAGCCGATTTATACCTGCAATTCGGATGGGTGCAAACCGGAAAGGAAATTGAAACGGCTTATAAAAATCCTATGGGTCAGCAATATGCAGAAGTGGGAATCCGTTTGCCGATTTTGGATTGGGGACGAGGGAAAGGGCAGGTGCAAGTGGCTAAATCCAACCGCGACCGGGTGTATGCACAAGTCAATCAGGAAAGGAATGATTTTGAAATGAATATTACAAAAATCGTAAAGCAATTCAACCTGCAATCGAATCAATTGAATGTGGCTGCGAAAGCCGATTATACGTCCGGCCGCCGCAACGAAGTCGCCCGCAAATTATACTTGTCGGGTAAATCGACTATCCTCGATTTGAATGCGTCAATTACCGAAAAGGATACGGCTAAACGCAATTATATCCATACGTTATACAATTATTGGTCACTGTATTATGCCTTGCGAAGCCTCACATTGTTTGATTTTGAAAAGAATATTCCGATTACGGAAGATTATAAATTGTTGATAAAGTAAATAGCGACATGGATATCCCAATTAAGAAAAAACATCCTCTCATTCGATATAAATATTATATCTTTGCAGGAATTGCATTGGCCGTTTTTCTGATTTATTTAGTGCGAATCAGCATCGGACCCCGCCGGTTGCGCTACGATGCCGGCAAATTGGAAATCGTTGAGGTGAGACAAGATAAATTTTTGGAATACCTGGATGTAGAGGGAATCGTTCAGCCGAAATTGACAATCAAGTTAAACAGTCAGGAAGCCGGAAGTGTGGAACGCATTGTGGCAGAAGACGGTAGTTTGTTGAAAGCCGGTGATACGATTCTCATTTTGAGCAATCCCGAATTGATGCGCACCATCGAAGACGAACGCGAAGAACTGGCCAAACAACAGATAAGTTACCGCGAAAAACAGATTCAAATGGAACGGAAATCTTCTGAATTGAAACGCCAAAGTTTGGAAACGAGTTATAAATTAGACCGTTTGAGCAAGGAAAATACCTTGAACCGGGAAGAATACAACATCGGCATAAAAAGCAAGGCTCAGTACGAAGTCGCTTTGGATGAATATGCTTTCAACCGGGAAAATACCCGTTTGATAGGGGAAGAATTGCAGCACGACTCGCTTTTGAATCTTATCCAAACCGACTTGATGCGCAATGACCTGAACCGGGAAGAAAAACGGTTGGAACGAAGTCGCGAACGCTTAAACAACCTGATTGTTCGGGCAACTGTGGACGGGCAACTCAGTTTCGTCAGCGTCATTCCCGGCGAACGGGTAACGGCAGGGACGAATATCGGCGAACTGAAAGTTATCAATCAAATCAAAATTCGTACGAAGGTGAGCGAATATTATATCGACCGGATGGCAGTGGGGCTTCCGGCAACGATTACTTATCAGAATGAAAAATATCCGCTGAAGATTATCCGGATTAATCCTGAAATTCGCGACCGCCAATTGGAAGTGGATTTGGTTTTTACCGGTAAAATGTTGGACAACGTCCGTATTGGGAAAAGTTACCGGGTGCAAATCGAATTGGGACAAGCTGAAGAGGCTTTGGTGATTTCCAAAGGCAATTTTTTTCAAATGACCGGCGGGGAATGGATATTCAAATTGAATGAGTCGGGCGACCGGGCGAAAAAAGCGCCGGTTTCCATTGGACGGCAAAATCCCCGCCAATACGAGGTTCTGGAAGGATTGAAACCCGGTGACCGGATTATCGTAACCGGATATGATTATTTGGGCGATGCAGAGGAGATTATTTTAACTAAAAACTAAGAACTAAAAACTAAAAATTTAAGAATATGATAAAACATTATCTAACGGTTGCGATTCGCAATCTACTGAAATATAAAATACAATCCGTAATTAGTATTATCGGGTTGGCCATCGGTTTTAGTTGTTTCGCTTTAGCGACTTTGTGGATACGATATGAAATGACTTACGATACATTTCATAAAGATGCCGACCGGATATATATGGTTCGAAACAGGAATGATTTTTTGAATTATAGCCAAATAATAGCCGGACTCCCTTATCCGATGGCCTCTTATTTAAAAGAAACTTTTCCGGAAATAGACGATGTGTGTAACTCGGGAAAAGGCTATTCGGTTTTTGAAGCAAATGGAGAGGAATACGAAACAGGTAGAATCAGTGTAATTGGTGCAGACTCCGCCTTTCTTCAGTTTTTTAATGTGAAAATTTTAGAGGGAAACAACGATTTTATTCTCCCCGAAAGCAATAACATCGCTTTAACCGCCGATTTCGCTCGAAGCATTTTTGGCAATGAAAATCCGCTGGGAAAAGTAGTGAATTATTCGGAAAAAGAATATACGGTTTGTGCAATCGTAGAAAATTGGCCACACAGCAACCTGGCTTTTCAGGCGCTCATTCCCAATCCTATTGGAACGGATTGGGTTCATAACGGTTGGCAAACGTTTATTAAAATAAAACCGGGAACAAACAGCGAAGCATTGGAGAAAAAAATAAAGGGACATACCGGAACCAAAGCTGATTTTTGGTTCAAAGAAGCGCTCCTTACGCCCATTACACGACTGCGATACGACAATCCTTTGGAAGAATCCACTATAAAATTCGGGCAATTATACATTGTCGTCTGGATTGGCGGGTTGATTATTTTATGTTCCCTGTTCAATTTTCTGACATTATTTATCAGCCGGTTTAAGATACGGGAAAAAGAATTGGCGTTGCGCACAGTCTGCGGGGCGTCGGGAAAATCCTTGTTTGTCCTTTTGTCTATCGAATTTGTCACAACGCTGTTGTTTGCCCTGTTGCTTGGCTCGTTGTTTATCCGGTTCATACTTCCCTATTTTCAACGGTTATCAAATGTATATCTAAATCTGTCAGCCATTTATCTCGAAACAGTTTTATACATTGGCGTTGTCATTTTGTTTGCCTTACTCGTCTTTGCGTTCGTATTAATTCCTTTCCGGAAAAAGAATTTAAACCGTTCTTTCAGAAGAGAAAATAAGCGCCGGCTGCGGAATTTATTCCTTCTGTTTCAATTAATAATCAGTATCGGATTCAGTTATTGCACCTTAGTAATGATTAAACAAATTTATTTTTTACAGCATACGGATTCGGGATTTGAATATAAAAATACAGCATCTATTTTTGCTTATTTTGGTTGGAGTGCGGAGAAATACAATTTAGAGGATGGAATCAAAAAACAAAGCGATTTGGACGCACAACTCAAACAACTTCCGGAAATTATAGAAATCGTTCCCAACTATCATTGTTTAATGCCTAAAAACATGACGATTGGGAATAGTATTGATACTTGGGAAGATATGCCCGTTCAATCACCGGATAATAAATTGGAAATTGAAATCATTTATGTCCGGGAAGATTTTCAGAATTTTTATAAATTTCAATTGGTAAAGGGCGATTTTTTGAAAGAACCGGATGCCAATGAATATGTACTGCTCAGTGAAACAGCAGCTAAAGCCTTGGGCTGGAAAGACCCGATAGGGAAAACACTTGCCATTGATAAAAAAAGCTACGCTGTGAAAGGCATTCTAAAAGATATTTATTACGATTCGCCAACGATTTTCCCCACTTCCGTTGTGTTCATGTATTCGAATAATTATATGGGACATACACTTATCAAATACCGGGAAGGGGGATGGAAAAATTGCAAGGAAAAAATAGAACGGATGATGAAAAAAGAATTTCCCGGTGAAAGGTTTAGCTTAAATAATGCAGAGGAAGCGTACGAACAGTATATTCAATCGGAAAATGCCTTATTGCAACTATTGAGTTTTGGTTCTGTAGTTTGCATTGTCATTTCCATTTTCGGATTTTTCTCGTTGATATCCTTATCCTGCGAAGAGCGCCGGAAAGAAATCGCCATCCGGAAAGTAAACGGAGCCACCTTGAAAAATATCCTTTCCATGTATTTCAAAACGTATTTTCTACTGCTGCTTACCGGTTCGGTCATTGCTTTCCCTATTGGTTATTTTATTATGAAACAATGGATTGAACAATATGTGAAACAAACAGGTATCAGCGCTTGGCTTTATTTGTCCATCGTATTTGTATTAACGTTCGTGGTCGTCCTTTGCGTAGGTTGGCGGGTATATAAGGCAAGTATCGAAAATCCGGCAGAAGTGCTGAAATCAGAATAAATTCCATAAACAGTAAAATGATGATTAAAACAGAAAAATTGACAAAAGTATTTCGTACAGACGAAGTCGAAACATACGCTTTGAAAGAGGTGAATATTGAGATTAAAGAAGGGGAATTTGTCGCTGTAATGGGGCCTTCCGGTTGCGGAAAATCTACTTTATTGAACATTCTGGGATTGTTGGACAATGGCACCGAAGGTAAATATTCGCTGAATGGCATTGATGTCAGCCAATTCGGCGAATCGGAACGCACCAAACTGCGCAAAGGCGTAATCGGTTTTGTGTTCCAGAGTTTCAACCTGATTGACGAATTGAATGTATATGAGAATATCGAATTGCCTTTGCTTTACATGGGAATCCCGTCTTCGGAACGGAAAAAACGGGTGAATCAAGTGATGGAAAGGATGCAAATCACGCATCGTTCCAAACATTTTCCGCAACAACTTTCCGGCGGTCAACAACAACGGGTAGCCATTGCCCGCGCCGTAACGGCTAATCCGAAACTCATTCTCGCCGACGAGCCGACCGGTAATCTGGATTCCCGGAACGGCCTCGAAGTGATGAATCTGTTGACTGAACTAAACAACGAGGGAACAACCATCGTCATGGTAACGCACAGCCAACACGATGCCGGTTTTGCCGGAAGAATCATCAACTTGTTTGACGGACAATTGGTTACGGAAACAACGCTGTAAATTAGCATTTACAGTAGAGACGCGATGAATCGCGTCTCTACAATCCGAATGCAACATCTCCGATGGGATGGGTGAACATTGTGGTTCATTTGTATCTACATTGTTCAATGTAGTGTTGCTTGCTGAATCTGTTTTGGCGTAAGGCCCGTAGCTTTTACAATGTCGCTTACAGGCATTCCCATCTCCAATAATTTTCTGGAGATATCAATTGTACCTTCTCTTCGGCCTTCTCTTCTACCTTTTCTCTCTCCTTCAATTATACCTTCTATCTTACCTTCTATCTTACCTTCTTGCTTTGCATAGCTGGTAAAATTATACAAGTCTTCATATCTGAGTTCGCTGCTTCTATAGGCTTCCATATTTTCTCCTTTTAATCGTTTTACTTCTATT
>JAISKT010000305.1 GCA_031261295.1 Candidatus Symbiothrix sp.
GATTTATGAAAAAATATTGGTTTATTTTCATTTTGGGCGCCAGTATTACCGCTAATGCCCAATCGGTTTTGAGTTTACAAGACTGCCGGAATCTCGCGCTTGCCAATAATAAACAATTAAAAATAGGACAAGAAAATATCAAAAAAGCCTCGGAAGAGAACAAAGCGGCGTTCACGCAGTTCCTGCCGGACATCTCTTTTACCGGCGCTTATCTTTACAACCAGAAAAAAATTTCTATTCTGAATGAAGATAAATTCTTGCCTATCGGTACACTGATGCCGGACGGCAGTTTTGGTTTTACCCAAAACCAAGTCAACAACTCCTGGACTTTGGTAAACGGGAATCCGGTACCCCTTGATGTAAACGGGAATCCCTTTAATCCTGCTTCTGAGCCGGATAAGATTCTTTGGAAAGAACACACGATTGTTCCTAAAAAAGAATTTGAAATGGATATTCACAATGTGTATGTAGGCAATCTTTCGCTGATTCAACCGATTTATATGGGCGGGAAAATTGCCGCTTACAACAAAATTACCCGTTATGCCGAAGAATTGGCTCAGACAGTAAATCATACGGAATTGCAAGCCGTAATCCTTCAAACCGACCAGGCTTATTGGCAAACGGTTTCCTTGGTCGGCAAATATACACTGTCCGAAAATTTTGTCGCTTTACTTCGGCAAATGGACCACGATGTGCAAGTGATGATAGCGGAAGGCGTTGCTACACGCGCCGACGGTTTGTCGGTAAAAGTCAAATTGAATGAGGCGGAAATGACTTTGACTCAAGTGGAAAACGGTGTACAGCTGTCACGCATGTTATTGTGCCAACTCTGCGGCTTGCCTTTGGACGAAAAAATCGTTTTGGCGGACGAAAAAGCCGGTGCGATTTCCACAAACGATTATTCCGTCGCCGGAACTGTCAATGAGGCATTCTCCAACCGTTCCGAATTGAAAAGTTTGAATCTGGCAACTAAGATTTTTGAGAAAAAAGAGGCGGTCGTCCTGGCCGATATGCTCCCTACGGTGGCGCTGACAGGGAGTTATTTGGTGTCTAATCCCAATTCGTTCAACGGATTTCAAAATAAATTCGCCGGGTCGTGGCATGTAGGCGTTTTGGTCAATGTCCCGATTTTCCATTGGGGAGAAAAGCAACATAAATTACAGTCAGCCAAGGCGGAAACCCGCATCAAACAATTGGAATTTGACGAGGCGAAAGAAAAAATCGAATTGCAAGTCAATCAGGCGACATTCAAATTGAAAGAGGCACAAAAAAAATTGATTGCCGCCAATAAAAACAAAGAGAGCGCCGACGAAAACCTGCGCTATGCCACGCTGGGATTCAAAGAAGGCGTGATTCCATCCCTCAATGTGATGGAGGCGCAAACCGCTTGGTACAAAGCGGAATCGGAATTTATAGACGCCCAAATCGCCGTCCGTTTGGGACAGACGGAATTGGAAAAAGCTTTAGGAACAATTGAACTAAGAACTAAGAACTAAAAACTAAGAGTTAAGCGAAGCGCGATAACAGGCGTTAGCCAACTTTTAGTTCTTAGTTCTTAGTTTTTAGTTCTTAACTATATTTTTATGGATACAAACGCAAAAATTACTCGAAAAAACAACATGCTTTTGGCATTTATCAGCGTGATAGCCGTCCTTCTCTTAATCGCTGTGGTGGGTTGGTTTTTACTCAAACCGCGTGCCGAAATCATTCAAGGACAGGTGGAAGCCTCCGAAGTGCGGGTATCGGGAAAAGTGCCCGGCCGGATTTTGGAATTGAGGGTAAAAGAGGGAGATACCGTCCGGAAAGGTGATACGCTGGCTATTATTGACAGTCCGGAAGTCACGGCGAAACTCGAACAAGCGGTGGCTGCCGAAGATGCGGCGCAAGCCCAAAATGCCAAAGCCATCAAAGGCGCTCGCGAAGAACAGATAACGGCAGCCCATGCGATGTGGCAAAAGGCAAAAGCCGGTTTAGACATTGCGGAAAAATCGTATAAACGGATACAAAACCTCTACGACCAAGGGGTTATCTCCGCACAAAAACGCGATGAAGCCGATGCCAATTTCCAAGCCATGAAAGCCACCGAACAAGCAGCGCTTTCGCAATATCAAATGGCAAAAAATGGCGCCGAACGGGAAGATAAATTAGCGGCAGGCGCCTTGGTCAACCGTGCCAAAGGCGCTGTGAATGAAGTGGAATCCTATATCCGAGAAACCTTTCTGCTTTCGCCAATCGACGGCGAAATTTCAGAAATATTCCCGAAGTTAGGAGAATTGGTCGGTACGGGCGCTCCGGTAATGAATGTCTTGGACAGACAAACGGCTTGGGTCGTGTTCAATGTCCGGGAAGATTTCCTGAAAGGAATGACCATCGGCGAAAAAATTACGGCATACATCCCCGCGTTGGACAAGGACATCACTTTGACCGTATATTACCTGAAAGACCAGGGCGCTTATGCCTCCTGGAAAGCCACCAAAACCAACGGCGAATACGATTTGAAAACTTTTGAGGTAAAAGCAAGGCCGGAAACGTTTGTGGAAGGATTGTATCCGGGAATGTCGGTAATTGTGAAAAATTAATCTAAAATTACAATGGCAAAAATAAATGTAATTGGTATGGATATAGCTGTTAGTACAAATGAATATATTGGGAAATTTTATTCAAACCAATTTTAAATTGTACCGAATTCGGTACAATTTAAAAATACGGCAGGAAACAATAATTTTATCTTGTCGGCAAAACAATGGATTAAAAAACAAATTCTATTGAATTTTGTGCTTTCATTCCGTTAGGAATGAATCGCTCGGTAGAAAATGTAATCACACCCCAATCCCTACATTCCGTTAGGAATGTAACCGGAAAAAACATTTGTAATTAAATAAAAGAAAAATGATATGAACAGAATAATACTCATCGGAAATGGTTTTGACTTGGCGCATGGATTAAAGACAAGTTATAAGGATTTTATTGATGATTTGTGGCGGAAAATGAATACCGAGTATAATGAACATATAAAATCGTCTAATGATAATTTTGTAGCAGATGAAATGGTTACTTATATACCCTTTACTTCTCCCGAACCTATACAAATTATTGATAGCAAACCTTCTAATGATATAATCTTGTCAAATGGATACTCACAAAAAGAGATAGTTAGGATAAATTATAAAAACCCTTTTTTTAAAATAATAACTGAAAAAACAACTTGGCAAAATTGGGTTGATATTGAAGAAGAATATTATAGGCAATTACAAGGAATTTATAACAAAGAGATACCTGATAGTTACTATACTGATATAAAAAAATTGAATGAGGATTTTGAAAAAATAAAAAAGAAATTAGAAGAATATCTCATTAACGAACTAAATAATAGAAAAATAAATAGTTTTGACTTAGAAAACATAAGTCAAAAATTTAATATTGCTGATTTTTCTTTTAATGGTACTGCTGCATTACAAGATGAATATTTTTCAGAAACAGAAGAAGAAAAGAAAAAATTTGAACGATATTTATCAGCGAAGAAAAGAGGTCTATCCGGATATAATTATTGTGAAACGCAAATATATCCAAAAGAAACGTTATTACTAAATTTTAATTACACTGATTTACCTAAAAAACTAATAAATTATATTCGAGGGTGTGCATGGGAATTAGAAGATAAGGATGATTGGGTTTGGGCAAAAAACGAGTTTGAAGTTATTCAAATTCATGGAGAATTAAACAATCCGGACTATCCCATAATTTTCGGTTACGGGGATGAAACAGGTAAGGAATATGAAGAAATTGAAAAATTGAACGATTATGACTTCTTAGAAAATATAAAATCCATAAAATATTCTGAAACATCTAATTATGGAAGATTATTGAATTTTATTAACTCTGATAAATATCAAGTTTTTATTATGGGACATTCCTGTGGCTTGTCAGATAGGACATTGTTGAAAACATTATTTGAAGATAAAAATTGTGTTTCTATTAAAATTCGTATGTTTAAATATAAAAACTCAGAAGGAAAAGAAATTGATGATTTCAGCAAAATTAGTCGTAATATGTCACGGCATTTTAGCGAAAAAAAATTAATGAGAGAGAAACTTGTAAATAAAGAATATAGCAAATAATTTTGGATGCATTCCTATCGGAATGCCTGCTTTGTGTGGAACTTTGATTTTCTACCGAGCGAATCATTCCTAACGGAATGAAATTAAAAAGAATATATAATTTATAGATAAAACATTTACAATTAACAATTATAAAAAAATAAAAATGGGGACAATTTTCAGGATTGCAAATAGAGAAATAAAGCGCCTTTTTTCCGGTAGAATTTATCGGTTTTGCCTGTTTTTTGTCCCGCTTTTCTCTTGTTTGTTTTTCTTGTCACTTATGCACCAAGGTTTACCGGTAAAATTGCCTATTGCTGTTGTAGATTTGGATAATACGGTTTCTTCGCGCAGTTTGGTTCGCCAGTTAGACCGCATGGAAGGCATTGAGGTGGCGGCGGAATACAGCGCTTTTAATTGGGCGCAAACGGAAATGCAAAAAGGAAATATCTATGGTATTTTCTTCATTCCTCGTCATTTTGCACAGGAAACCGTTTCCGGAAAACAACCGGTATTGTCTTTCTATACCAACAATTCCTACCTGATGGCGGCCTCCCTGACTTTCAAAGACATGAAAACAACGGCTACCTTGGCGGCCGGAGCGGTCGCCTTGCAAACCGGAAGAGCCAAAGGATACAGCGACAAACAAATCATGGCAAACGTCCAACCGGTTGTGATTGAATCACATCCCATCGGTAATCCCTGGCTTAATTATTCGGTTTACCTGAACAACGTGATTCTTCCGGGCATTCTCGCCCTGATGATTATGTGCATAACGGTTTACAGTATCGGCATCGAAATCAAAGAAAAAACCGTCTGGGAATGGCTGCCTTCGGAAAAATCGTCCATTATCCCGCCCCTTATCGGCAAACTCCTTCCGCAAACCATCCTCTTTCTAATCGTTGGTTTGCTGCTATTCTTTATTTTATACATAGGATTGCAATTCCCGATGAACGGAAATTTCGGCAATATGATAGTCGCCCTGTTTTTACTGATTGTTTCCTCGCAAGCCTTGGGTTTGTTCATGATAGGCTGTTTCCCGACTTTGCGATTGGGATTGAGTTTCGCTTGCCTTTTCGGCATGTTGGCTTTTTCCATATCGGGATTTTCTTTTCCGGTAAATGCCATGTATCCGCAGATGCAGGCTTTGAGTAATGTGTTTCCACTCCGGCATTATTTCCTGATTTATGTCGACCAAGCGCTGAACGGTAGAGCCTTGTTCTACAGTTGGCCGCATTATTTGGCGCTGTTTGGATTTCTTGTTTTGCCCTTCCTCATTTTGCGCAATTTGTCGTGGTCATTAAAATATGCCCCTTATAAACCCTGATTATGAAACTAAAATTAACACGCACCATCGCACGCGGAATAGCCGATTGTTTCATTATTTGGGAACAGGAATTTCGGAATATCCGAAAAGACATCGGCGCCGTTCTTATGTTTATCATTGTCCCCGTTGTCTATCCGATTCTTTACGGCTTGATTTATAACACCGAAACCATTCGCGAAGTGCCTTTGGTCATTGTTGACGAATCGCACAGTTCTTTAGCCCGCGAATTTGTTCGGAAAATCGACGCCTCGCCCGATGTGCAAGTTTTCACTTATGCCGCATCCTTAGAAGATGCACGGCAAATAATCGATAAGAAAGATGCTTACGGTATCTTGCTGATACCTTCCGATTTCAGCCGGAAAATCAATCGCGGCGAACAAGCCGTAACGGTTTTATATGCGGATATGGCCAGTATTCTTTTTTATCAGGCCATCCTGTTGGCGGCAACCGATGCAAGTTTTGAATTGGGAAATGATATTCATATAGAAACGGAAGCGCCCCTGACTTACGAATCAGTTCCGTTTTATAATACCCAAAAAGGATTTGCCTCTTTTCTTCTTCCGGCCATTCTGATTTTGGTCATCCAACAAACTTTATTGATAGGAATCGCCATTTTAAGCGCTTCTTCTCGGGAACGTAACAAAGGTTGGTTAATCCCGAAAGAAAAAATGTACACCGGAACATTGCGGATTGTTTTCGGAAAAGC
>JAISKT010000330.1 GCA_031261295.1 Candidatus Symbiothrix sp.
TCGGGAATTAACGATTGGACTGCCAACGTTGATTTGGAGTTTTTACCCAATGACAAACATGACATCCGATTGGGTGGCGGTTATATTTTCCATACTTTCAAACCGGAAGCGCATGGAAGTACTGAATTAGAAACGTTGCAGGGCGATACTTTGAGTAATAGACGATCCGACTATTTCTCGGAAAACATCGTAGGGCACGAAACTTCGCTCTATGCTGAAGATGAAATTACCCTATCAGAAAAATGGAAAACAAATTTGGGTGTACATTTCTCCACTTTCAGTACGGAAGGGAAAACCTATTGGTCGCTACAGCCCCGCATTTCTTTGGGCTATGAAGTCAACCGCAAATTATCGTTCAAAACTTCCTATTCGGAAATGAGCCAATACATTCATCTATTGGAAAGTAGCAATTTAAGACAACCAACCGATTTATGGGTGCCGGTTACGCCGAAATTACCACCGATGTTTTCCCGGCAAGTCACTTTGGGTAGTTTTTACGATACAAGGAAAGGGTATAACTTTTCCATGGAAGGATTTTACAAAAACATGAATAAACTATTGGAATACAAAGACGGTTCAAGTTGGGTGACAGCGACCATTCCTTGGTATGAACAAGTGGAATCCGGGAAAGGACGTGTTTATGGAATAGAATTTTTTGCACAGAAAAACCAAGGAAAATTGACCGGTTGGGTAGGCTACACCTTAGCATGGAACGACCGGAAATTTCCAACTATCAATGGTGGCAAACGATTTCCGGCTAAATACGACCACCGCCACAATGTGAAAATCAATACAACGTACAAACTCAGCGAAAAAATAGACTTTTCAGCTGCCTGGACTTTTTCATCGGGAAATACTTATACTTTGGCGTTAGAAAAATATCCTGCTTTCCTCGAAGAATCTTTTGATTTATATGATAACGGTTGGATTGAAAAATATGAGGGACGCAACAATTTCCGGATACCTCCCACCCACCATTTGGATTTGAGTATGAATTATTACCGCAAGAAAAACGCCAAAGGCCGGCAAAGTATTTGGAATTTCACCATTTTTAATGTGTATAATCAGGTTTGCCCCTATTATATTTACCCGAGGTACGATGAGGAAAAACAACGCAATGTCGTAGTGCAAGTGAGTTTACTTCCGGTATTACCTTCTTTTTCTTACACGTATAAATTTTAAAAGTGATGTTGGTAAAAAAATATGCATACCTATTCTTAATGCTCGGTTTTACTTCCTGTCATTTCCTTGAAACCGAAATAGACATCGGAGATTATCCTGTGGAACCGCGAATCGTTGTAAATGCCGTTATCTACGCCGGATGTGATTCTAATCTTGTCTTTCTGAATGATAGCTACTCTCTTTTTGATAGAAATGCTTCATCACAAAATAGGACATATCTGAAAGACGCTCAGTCCATTCTTTCTAAAAATGGTGTTCCAAATTCGGAAATGTACTTTCGTTCGGAAGATAATGTATTGTATTTCAATGAAAAATTCGATGCCGGAGATAAAGCGGAAATTGAAGTGACGGATAAAGGACGGAAAGTTTCAGCCTCCGTAATTATTCCCGAAAAACCGGTTATTCTCGCAGTAGATACCGTTCATTTTTCAGAATCTACGGAATACGGTTCTACTACTTATGGCTGGTATTACTCTAATTATTATTATTTATCTCCAAAAGACCGTATTCGCCTTTTAATCAAAATCAAAGCTCAAGCGGGTAAGAAAAATTACTATCGCATTCATGCCTTCAATGAATTGACAATTTATTACAGAGAATTAGAACCATATACTTTTTATTATCAATCTTTTCAAAGTGACGATCCTATTTTAAATAAAACTATTTATGAATTTGATAAAAGCTTGGATATAACATCATTGGAATACAATGAAGCCAATATTTTTTCGGACGAGTTGTTTCAAAACGGAGAGTACATACTTAATTTATACACAGAGGATTGGAGCGAGATTGATAAAACATATTCACCTTTCTACAACATTCCTCAAGGAGATGTTCTTTCCAGAAAATACCAATTGCGAATCAACTTGCAGTCGATAAGTGAAGATCTTTATTTTTATTATTCGTCCTTGCAGAGATACCAACAATTAAACGAAACGCTGATTGAACCGATACGCGTACATAACAACATCAACGGCGGCTTGGGAATATTCGGCGCTGTCAACGAATTGGAATATGTTGTCTTGGAAAAAGAAATGAAAAATCCCTGATTTTATCGGGAATTATCCAGGATTTAAATCTTGGTGATTATCCGCTCACGCAAACGCAAGGCTATTTCTTTTTTTAAATCCCTCCACAATTCCGTTAGTTCGACCATCAACCGGTTCAATTCAGGGATGTCGTTTTTTTCCACGGCAATTTTGATTTGGTGATTTATTTCTTCCATTTGCTGCTTCAATATGACATCCTTGTAATTAACCATCACGTAGGGCACCTCTTCGCGCAACATTTTGTCTTTTTCCGCCTGCTTTTCCAACTTCGCTTTTTCTTCGTCTTTCTCCACCTTCTTGTGCTTGGAATGAATCTTACTGATAATATACCGGTCGGTCGAAATATCCACGGCAAACCGGCTGATTTCCGCATCCGGATGATTCTTGAAATACAGTTCCGCCACAAAACCGTCCTCTTTATATTTCAGGAAACTTTCTTCCAATATTTTTTTATAGACCGGATTTTGAAATTCTATTTCATCACATTTCAAATCGGAAGCGATAAACTCAATCACATTGATGGGCACCTCCTTTTGGGTTTCTTCATCCTTATAGGTAAAATACTGTTCGCCGTAGCGGATCACATAATACAGGATATTCCGTTCGTATTCCTCAAAAGGCGTTTCCGTTTTCGTTTCGGGTAAAAAAGACCCGTCAGGGCTTTCTTCCGAAGTAGCCGGATGATTGGTTTTAGTCGGTTCCATCGGGTTTTCCGGATCCGGATAGAGTGTCGGCTTTTTTTGAAGGAGTTGCTCCTGCCGTTTTTTGGCAATATTCCGGACCAGCACCCGTTCGTCTATATCCAATAGTTTGGAGCATTCTTTTACATACACCAAACGGACGATTTCTTCGGGAATCAGCGCGATTGTATCAACCATTTCAGTAATGATCCGGGCCTTTTTCATCGGGTCATTTCCGGCTTCTTCAATTAAAAAACCGGCCTTGAAAAGGACAAAATCAATTTCGTGTGCCTTGATATATTCGATGAAATCGGAGGCTGACTGTTTTTTTGAAAAGGAATCGGGGTCTTCTCCTTCGGGAAGCATAACGACTTTGACATTCAAACCGGCCTCCAGCAACACACTGCTGTTCTTTAATGCGGCATTTCTTCCGGCGGTATCTCCATCGTAAATCGCTGTAACATTGTTTGTAAAACGGCGAATCAAGCGGATTTGCCCGACGGGCAAGGCAGTTCCCGAAGCAGCCACCACATTCTCAATTCCGACCTGGTGCATGGAAATCAAATCCATATAGCCCTCTACCAAAAAGCAAAAATCCTGCTTAACCATTGCCTGGCGGGCAAAGTAAAGACCGTACAGTTCATTACTTTTGTGGTAAATTTCACTTTCGGGAGAATTGACATATTTGCCGGTGTTTTCGGCCTTTTTCAAGATTCTACCGCCAAAAGCGACGACTTTTCCCGATAGTGTATGAACCGGGAAAATGACTCTTCCCCGGAAACGGTCGGTAAGATAATCATTGGTTCCGACAATCGTCAATCCCGTTTTTTCGAGGTAATCCTTTTTATATCCTGCTTTTAACGCTTCTTTTGTAAACGCATCGCGGGTTTCCAGCGCATAGCCCAATTGAAATTTCAGGATAATATCTTCACGCAGACCTCTTTCCCTGAAATAGGATAAGCCTACGGTTTGCCCTTCCTCCGTATTGAAAAGATTGAAAGAAAATGTTTTTTGAGCAAAGCCATTGAGGATAAACATCGCCTCCCGGTCACTTTGTACCTGTTTTTGCTCATCCGTCAATTCCGTTTCACGCACTTCGATTCCGTATTTTTTCGCCAAGTATTTCAAGGCATCCGGATACGAAAGTTGTTCGTGTTTCATGATGAAATGGATGGGTGTGCCTCCTTCGCCGCAGGCAAAACATTTGCAGATATTCTTAGCGGGAGAAACAATAAATGAAGGCGTGCGATCTTCATGAAAAGGACATAAGCCTTTATAATTCGCCCCGCTCTTCCGTAAGGTGATGAAATCGGAGACAACATCATAAATCTGCGCTGCCGATTGGATTCGTTCTATAGTGGGAAAATCGATCATTTATAACAAAAACATAGTATGTAAGAACAAAGATACATCATTATTTGTTTTATTCGCATAATCCATTTACTTTTGTCCGTATGAAATACATCTTTTTCTTTATGCTCTGCGTTTGCATCAGCTTGGAATTGTGTGCTCAATCCCCTAAAGAAGAAATTCGTGCCGTATGGTTGACAAGCAATTATTCGTTGGATTGGCCGAGCAAATCATATAGAAATTCCGATGATATTAATGAACAACAAGACGAATTAATCGACATTTTAGACAAATTGAAAGCGGCTAATTTCAATATGATATTTATTCAAACCCGGCTGCGGGGAGATGTTATTTACAACTCGGAAATCGAGCCGGTAAGTCCTTTTATCCGGAAAGTTAAAAACACGTGGTCGAAATACGACCCGTTGGCTTTTGCGGTTGCCGAATGTCATAAGAGGGGATTGGAATGTCATGCCTGGTTTGTCACATATCCGCTGGGGACGGAAAAAATCAAGGGGAAAGAAAATAATTCCCCGACACTGAAAAAGAATAAAGACCGGGCGAAACGGTATAAAGGAGAATTCTACTTAGATCCCGGAGATCCGAAAACCAATGATTACCTCATTTCATTGATAAACGAAATTGTAGGAAAATACGACATCGACGGCATCCATTTGGATTATATCCGTTATCCGGACGCCAATTTCCCGGATGAGGCAACTTATAAACGCTATGGCAATGGAAAGAACAAAAGCGATTGGCGGCGGGAAAATGTCAACCGGTTTGTTTATAAAGTATATGACGATGTAAAAGCAAAAAAGCCCTGGGTACAAGTAAGCAGTTCCGTCATAGGAATGTATAATAAGATAAAAGGGAGTAAGAGACAATACAGTACGGCTTACAGCGTCTATCAAGATCCTGAAAATTGGTTGCTGCATGGAAAACAGGACTTCATTGTGCCGATGATGTATAATAAAGATGATTTGTTCTTCCCCTTTATTCAGGATTGGAAAATGCGGAGCAACGGCCGTTATATTGTTCCCGGGTTAGGACTGTACCAAATAGACGAGAAAGAATCCAATTGGAGTACCACCAAGATAAAAGAACAAATCCAATATTCGCGTCAAAATCAGATGCAGGGAAATGCATTCTACCGGGCGCGCTATTTGTTTAACAATAAGAAAGGGATTTTGAATGAGATAAAGACTAATTTCTATCAGCATCCCGCACTGCTTCCACCATTGACTTGGTTAAGTACAAAGCGCCCTCTACCCCCTCAAAACTTGTCGGCAGAGATTACCGGCATATATCTGTATTTACATTGGGAACCGGTCGGGCAACCCCAAAAGGAAAAGGTCTTTTACAATGTTTACCGGTCGGAAAAATGGCCGGTTGATACGGATGATGCGGATAATCTGGTAGCCGTCCGGATAAATGACCAAATGTTGTTTGTTCCGGTAAATAATTCCATTGAAAGCGGCTATTACTATGCCGTTACGTCCTACGACAGATACCATAATGAAAGCAAGATTTCAGATCCGGTTTATTTTGTAACCGGTGACTTTAATAAATAACTGTAAATGAAAAGGCACATATTTTATATTTTATTATTAACCTTGTTTTGTGCATGTAGTGACTATTCTATCGGCGAAAAACAAGCCGAAGATATTTTGGCGACATTGGATGAAAAAGACAAGGGTTTTCAGGATATAACATCCGATACGCTTATCCTTAAAGCACGGGATTATTATATAGAAAAAAATAATGCAGAAAAAGCATCCTTAGCTTGTTTCTACTGCGGAAGAGTGTATCAAGAGCAAAAGGAATTTGACCGGGCTATGGAATATTATGCAGAAGCCGAAAATTTCGCAAAAAGAAATGAAGATTATGATTTAATCGGAACTATCCATTTTTTCATGGGAAATATGTACTACACGCAATTTTTAGCGAATGAAGCCATAGAAAAATTAAAATCATCTTTGGAAATAACTCCAAGAAATCCCAATAACTACACTCGGGAAATAGCTATTTATAATACCATTGGAAATAGTTATTTGATGAAAACTCAATTGAATAATTCTCTGATTAATCCAGAACGGGCTTTGTTACTAAAGGATAGTTCATTGATTTACTATGATAAAGCCTTACAATTAGCTAGACAGCACAAAGATTCAACCAATTTATCTTCGATAAAAGAAAATATATATATGGCTTACATGAAAACTGGAGATATGACAACAGCAAGAACACATCTAAAGGAAGCTATTGAGTTAAGTAAGGATAAATCTGCTCGTCTATATTTCAATTTAGCCAGATTATTTTATGAAGAAAATGCAAAAGATTCTGTAATTTATTATACGGATTTGGCATTGAGTATAGCGGATAAAGAAAAAAATAATATGCTTAAAAGCAGTATATATAAACTTTTATCTAAGAACGAAGGGCAAAATGAAAATTATAAAAAAGCGTTGGAATATCAAGATCAATATACTTTTTATTTATCAAATATGCTGGATGAAAAAAGAAATAATGATATACTAATTATTGAAAATAAATATAATTACGAACAGACGCAGAATCGGAATAATCAGCTATTGATTGAGCGGCAATACATTCTTTTAGCCGTTTTAGGCTTGATAATACTTGTAATTGCGGTCTATTTTTATTCTTACCGGAAAATAAATGAACAAAAAACCCATACTCTAAAATTAGAAAAAGCCTCTTTGGAAGCAGAGCAACAGGTTCAAGCTTTGAAAAGCATGGCGAAAAGTTTCAATGAAAAAGAAAAGAGTTTGCGCATGGAAGTGCTTTCCCATTTCGATATATTGAAAAAGGTAGCCCTTTTGAAAGAAGACAATCAATTGAATGACCGGACAAATTACAAACGAAGCCCGCTCGAACGGATCAACGATATTGTTTACGGAACTCAGGAAGGATACAATTGGGACCGGTTTTTCGATTCTATTAGTAATTTACACAGGGAAATCATCGACAAAATTAATCAGACCTTTCCCGATTTAGATAGTACGGAAAGAAAAATATGTTATTTATCTTATTTGGATTTCAGCAATTCGGAAATGGCTACCCTGCTTGGATGCGCCCTCAATACGGTTGAACAGAAAAAAACACTTATTCGTAAAAAATTGGGAATGCAAGACCGGGGAGGGAATATTAAATCCTTTCTGTCGGATCATTTAGATCAAATGGATTAATTTATGCAACAAAATTGGCATAATTTAGACTATTTCGGGTTTATATTTTAGTATAAATACGCCCAAAATCTTTTGATTTACCTCCAAACCGGAAGTAAAAATTTTACTTATCTTCCGGAAATAACTATATGTTGAATTTATTTCCCATTTGATTTTCAATTGATTACATCTCTCAAAAAAGGCAAAAAACTATATTCGACTTATTTTGTGTTTTTTTATGAGAGTCTTTTCTATAGCTTTGTATCATCTTTAAGAACTATTAAGATTTAATTTTATGAAGCGTGTATATTTCTTATTTATCCTTTTTTTTGTATCTTTATTTTCTTCTTATGCTGACGTGAGAGAAGAAGCTGATTTATTTAATAGTTTAGCTAATATTCCTGCAAGATATGCAGTAAAAGTAACACAAACAAATGGAAATATTTCAATCGTGGCTCTTGAACCGATACAAGCAGATATTGAAATTGTAGATTCGAATGGAAATACCGTTTATACGGCTACTCTTACAAATTCAACCACTCGTGTAACAGTCAATACCAGTTCTTTGAACAGCAATTCATATACGGTACTGGTTACAAGCGCCCAATGATCTAAAAAGAATTTTAATTAATAACGATAAAAAAAGTATAAGCCGGATAGGATGGAGAGAAAGTTTTTGTATGAGATTTCAGCTACACTCTGGGGCTGGAAGTGAACTAATCTTTTATTCTTCATATAATGGCAATAATTGTTTCCGCAGCCTGATCTTGACTAAACCATTATTCTTGTATAAAATATTTCTCTTATTAAAGGGGGATTCTAAAACCAGACTATCCGGTTTTATTGAAAAAGCAGCGTTAGTGAGTAACGCTGCTTTTTATTGTACCTGTTCCGAATGTTTGAAATACAAATCCAGCATTTGTTTGGCCGCCTTAAACGAACTGACTTCCGAATGCAGGACTTGTTGTTCTTTGATTGCCAACGCTTTCTCTATTTCGGGCGACCGGTAAAAATGATTTCTCAATTGCTCGTTGATACTTTCATACATCCAGTATTTTGCCTGTGAATTTCTCCGGGCATCGAAATAGCCATTCTCCTGGGTATAATGAACATACTCATACACCATATCCCATATTTCAGGAATCCCTGTTTTGTAATAACCCGAATAAGTCATTACTTTCGGACTCCATCCGGAAGGCGGCAAAGGAAACAGATGCAGCGCACTCCGGTATTGAGCGGCCGCTAAATTCGCTTTCTCAATATTACTTCCATCCGCCTTATTTACCACGATTCCATCGGCCATTTCCATAATTCCCCGTTTGATTCCCTGTAGTTCGTCTCCGGCGCCGGCCAATTGAATCAAGAGGAAAAAATCGACCATGGAATGAACCGCCGTTTCGGATTGTCCCACTCCTACCGTTTCTACAAAAACCGTATCAAAACCGGCAGCCTCGCACAAGATGATTGTTTCACGAGTTTTGCGGGCCACGCCCCCCAAAGAACCTGCTGAGGGGGAAGGCCGGATAAAAGCATTGGGTTCGCGCGAAATTTCTTCCATCCGGGTTTTATCGCCAAGGATACTCCCTTTGGAGCGCTCGCTGCTGGGGTCAATAGCCAGAACAGCCAATTTTTTGTTCCGGCTGTGAATCAGGTGCATGCCGAAAGCGTCAATAGAAGTACTTTTCCCGGCGCCCGGCACACCTGTGATGCCAATCCGGATCGAACGACCGGAATGAGGCAAACATTTTTCGATGACTTCCTGGGCAATTACCTGATGCTCACTCTTTTGACTTTCCAACAAAGTGACCGCCTGACTCAAAACCGTAATGTTTCCCCTCCGGATCTGTTCCGTATATTCGGCAGGCGTAAAACTCCGGCGTTTCTTCTTTTCCTGAAGATAGGGATTGACGACAGGAGGAGTAGAGACTCCTGCATTGACTGTAAGTCCTTTATATTGAGGATCATTTTCGAGGTGATGTTGCATATTCATGTATTATTATTCGCCTTGCAAAGGTAAATAATAATAACAGAATTTGAAGAATATAAATACTTAAAAATGGATAGGAAGAAACGCACAGAATCACTTCTCTGCGTTTCTTAAATGTTAACGTGTAAGTTCTGATTAAAAGAGGAGCTAACCACTTCTCCTCTCTTATTGTTTTGATTAAAAAATCTATCTTCTTATAACTAAATATACCTTAATCGCTTGCAAAGGAAGAATTTTTTCGGATAGGAAAAAACTTTTTTATGTTATCTTTATGTTATCAGTTTGTTATTTTTTGGTATCTTGTCCTTGTTTATTCTATTTTTTATCTAAAAATTCATACATTTGCGCCCAAAACTAAGAATAAATTTATGAAGACCCTTTTCAAGTATTTTAAAATAACGTTTTTTTTAGCGCTATGTATTTCTTGTTCCAATCAATCAGATAATGTGACAGCATTGTTGGCTAAAGCCGAAAACAGCCTTGAACAGCAACCGGATAGCGTCTTGTCCTTACTCCATTCGATTCCGGAGCCGGAAAATTTGCCAAAAAACCGGCACTACCGGTACCTGCTTTTGCAAATACAGGCGAAAGATAAAAGCTTTAAAGATATAACATCCGATACAATCATCTTCACCCTAAAAGACTATTACATTAAAAAAAAGGATTTTCCGAATGCCGCTTTAGCCGCTTTTTATTGTGGCCGTCTATTGCACGAAGCAAAAAGTTTTGAGAAAGCCGCCTCAACTTATTTAGAGGCTGAAAAATATGCAAATGACGGGGAAAATGACAATTTAAAAGGACTGATACAAAGCAATTTAAGTATTATTTATAGACAGCAATTTTTAAAAGAGAAAGCCATTATCCATGGAAAAAAAGCTATCGATCTGTTTCATAAAGCCCAAAATCACAAAAACGAATCGCGTCTATTGCTTTTAGTTGGCGGCTGTTTCTTAGGACAACAGGAAAATGATAGCGCTCTTTACTATTATAATAAAAGTTTGAGTCTGGCTAATGATTACAATATGCATTTGGAACAAGCAACGGTAAGGCAAAATATAGGATATGCTTATCAAAAGGGAGGAAACTATATAGAGTCTAAAAAGTGGTTACACGAAGCACTTGCTTTTTCTGGAGAGAATGACTTGGCAAAAGCAAGGATTTTTAAGAACTTGGCAAGAGTATGCAGACTTGCAAACCAACCCGACTCTGCCCAATTTTATATGAATCAATTTTTAGCTATTCATACAGAAGATATAGACTTATTAGGATCTGCCTATTTGTTATTATCGGAAATGGAGGAAGATAAAGGGCACAATAAAGAAGCACTGCGATATTATAAGGAATATAATGACTATATAATAAAGCTATTTGAAAATAGCGAAAATAATGCCTTATTGGAACTTCAGGAAAAATATAATTTTGAAACGCTTAAAAATAAGAACAATCAATTGGTTATAGAAAAGCAAAGAATGTTACTTATGGCTATTGTCGGTATTATTCTGGCTTCTTTTATTTGCTTCTATTTTTATCTTAAGTATAATCAAAAAAAGAAAAAGGAATTTGAAACCGAACAGAAAATAGAAACCCTGATGAAAATGGCTGAAAAATATTCGGAAAAAGAGAGTTCAAATCAGGATATGCTGCTTCGGCATTTTGACATACTTAAAAAGGCGGCATTTATGAGTAAATATATTAGTGAGAAGAACCGGCCACAAGGCGAACTGCTGATAAAAAAATTCAATAACATTGTCTATGAACAAGAAACCTTCCATTGGGATGTATTGTATCAATCAATGAATGAGCTTCACGATGGCATGTACACCCGGATACACGACAAATACCTTCAATTGGATGAATCGGAATTTCGGATTGGTTGTTTATGCTGCGAAAAATTTACCGGTAGTGAAATCGCCCTGCTTATGGATTTATCCGTTAATACGATTCATAAGAAAATGACCGAAATCCGGAAAAAAACCGGAGTGGGAAGATATGAAAATATCGCTGATTTTCTCATCAAATCTGTCTCTGAAAATTAAAGACTACAAATAAAAAAGTAATATTGAGGTTTACCCACTCATTTTTAAAAGGCTCATTACAACCTGATTGCAAACTTGCTTCGAAAGAAAAAGTTTACTCGGAGTTATCCGCTATTGTTTATTCCACTAAAACCGCATAGCTTTGGACAGTGAAATGACACATTTAGAATACAAGGCTCGCCCCCTTGGAAATAAATGAAAGCCTCCTTGCGAGGTAAATACCCAACTAATCCATTTAATCGAGGTATGAATTTAAATCACAAGAAGGCGCCGTAAAGGTACAAAAAAAATTGAATATTCCGAATTCCGGATACAAGGTATCGGAAATTGGACGTAGGCAAAAACGAAAGGTTTGCAAAAAAAGCGTTCCGAAAAGCTTGAATAGAGTAGGGAAAAACAAAATTAATTATAAAATCATGAAAATGTTAGATACAATCATGGAAGGAACATCCATGTCAAAATGGGAAATGAATAATCTCTTAGGTGGAGATAATATTAATAGTGCTGACTATTGTATTTGTACAGGAGGAACTACAGCTGACAATCTTAATGAATTTAAGAGTTGTAAATGCTCTACTAAAATGACTGCATATACAGCAGTATCTGAAATATCAATACTGTCTGAGGCACCTAAGCTGAGCGAACGAGTAGCTTATTTACCCGTTTTTTGATAGAATTTGAAAACCTTATTGTCTGAATGTAAATGATGTTCAAAAGTTTGCTTTTTAAAATCAGGCCTATTTTTTGGGCATCATTTATTAATCAGGAAAGTTTGTACCTGTATAGGTAAAAATGATATATATGCAAAAAACGGCACCGAAAAGTTTAAATAGAGTAGGAAAACTAATTAAATACAAAAATCATGAAAATATTAAATACAATCATAGAAGGTATTTCTATGTCAAAATGGGAAATGAGTAATCTCTTAGGTGGAAATAATAATAATGCAGTTAATGATTGTTCTTGCAAAGGAGGAACTACAAGCAATAATAATAATGGAGGTGAAAATTGCACCTGTTCTTCTAAATTAGCAACGTATTCAATATCTAATACATCAATAATATCGGAGACGTATGAACTGAGTAGGCTATCAGTTTATTCTTCCGTTTTTTAATTGAAAAATAATCTTACTGTAAAAATGTGAATGGTGTTCAAAAAAATATTTTTTGAAAACATATATACTTTTTCGAACACCATTTGTTATTTTTTAGAAAACTGATTTTTTAAAAAATATAAAACACTATCATTTATGAAACATTTAATGACCTTTGTCTCCATTTACTTAATGGCATCTCAGAGTTTTTTATTTGCCCAACCTGATACAAAAGAGGGGCGAATCTATTGGCTTTCTAAAATGTGGAAAGACGTCTCGGATAATTTTTACGATACCCCTAAATTAGAAGCCATAAATTGGGACAGCTTATATATATCTTATATTCCACAAGTAGAATCTACTGAAAAAAGATGTGATTATTATGGGCTACTTAGTAGATTTATGGCATCACTACACGATGGACATTCCGGATTTTACAGTAGAGAAAGTTGTGACAATGAATCATCAAGTTATGATATCCTCCCTTTTGAAATTGTAGAAGCGAATGATAAATTCTATATAAGTAGCGTTTGGAAAGGATTGGCTGAATCTATTCCTTTAGGTAGCGAATTGTTAGAAGTCGAAAAACAATCAACATTTGATTATCTTAACCAATTTCATGCACCATTTACAAACGGCAATACCCCTCAAACAAGACTTAAATTGGCATTGTCTAAATTCATAGGAGGAATAGAAAACGGATCAATAATTATTAAGATAAAAACACCTCAAGGAGAAATAAGAGAAAATAAAGTGGAATTTAAATATGGTGAATATAGAGAAGATTTTTTAAGTATTTTGCCGGAAAAACGGAAAGGAACAGATATATTCTTAAAGCAAGACATAAACGATATTCCGTATTTTTATATTCGCTTTGATAGTTTTGGGATTAAAACTATAAGCAATACCTTAAATATGATTACCGATAAAGTGAAGCAAGCCGATTATTTAGTATTAGATTTAAGAAATAATCCGGGAGGAAGTGAATTAATTGCGGATTCTCTTTTAATGTGCTTTCTGGACATTGATACTTTAAAAACATATAAATCAATTACTCGCATTAACAATGCGTATAAGGCGGCTATGGGATATGGATATAAAGAATATAAAGAGTATTATGAAAACACAGTCTTGGATACTTTATCTGAATCCATACGAGTAAAAGAAAATTTACCACTATTCAACCAGCCCTTATTCATTCTTATAAATAATGAAACTTACTCGGCGGCAGAAGATCTGTTAATAACATTAAAGTTACATTATCCGGACAGGGCAATAATAGTAGGAACACCGACAGGCGCTTCTACAGGGGCTCCCCTTGTTAGGCTGTTGTCTCCTGGCGTATATTATAGAATATGTACAAGAGGGGCTCTTCTGCCTCAAGGTCTTTTTGAAAACGGTATCCAGCCGACTTATTATTACAGTTCGAGTTGGGAAGAAATGGTATCAGGCGAAGACCATATCTTTGAATTCATTGGAGAAATATATAATAAAAATAATAAAAATGAAAGCAAGTAAATACAATATATACATAGAAAATTCTAACAAATATTACATATATAATCAAATAACGCAGGCCTTAAATGAATTTAGCAAAGATTTTTTCTTTGTATTGAAAGATAGCTTGCCACTTTCTGATATAGATGAATCCGAAAAAGAATTATTAAAAGATAAAAATTTTATTTGTGATAAAGACTTACAAGAAGAAAATATAATCTTATGCAAAAATCGAATGCAACGTTATGAAAATCGATTGGCCCGAATGACAGTTATGCCTACATTAGAATGTAATTTCAAATGTTGGTATTGTTATGAATCCCATATTAAAAGTCAAATGGATGAAAAAGTGATAAAATCCATTATCCTTTTTGCAAAGAAAATAATAGCTCAAAATAAACTTTCCCATTTTATTTTAGATTGGTTTGGAGGAGAGCCTTTGTTATATTTTAATGAGGTGATGTATCCAATTAGTAAAGAAATAATGAACTTATGTAAACAAGAAAATATCTCCTTTTTACATTCTATTACTACCAATGGTTATTTGATTACACCAGATTCGGTAAAATTGATGAAGGAAATCAATCTAAATAAATTTCAGATAACATTGGACGGGAGTGCAAAGTTTCATAATAAGACACGTTTCTCGGATACCGATAAAAATACATATTCAACAATTGTTAGGAATATCGAATTATTATGCAATGAAATCAAAGATGTTGATATGACTGTTCGTATAAATTATACACCTCAAAATATGCACACAATTGACGATATTGCTTTATCTTTTAATGAAAATATAAGAAATAAAATAGAAATTACTCCTCAATTAGTATGGCAATATAAAAATAAAGAGAAAATCAATAAAAAGGATGATTTAATCAATGAAAAATTAAAATATTTTAAGGAAAGTGGATACAAAATTAAAGACGGTTTTGCTCCGGTCAGGGGATGTTATGTTGAAAATATGCTTCAATTTGTTGTCAATTATGATGGTGCATTATATAAATGTACTGCACGAGATTTCAATAACAAACAATATTCCATTGGAAAATTAAGTGAAGACGGAGATTTTATACCTAATTCCAATTATTATAGATATTTTACAAGTTCTGATTTTGAAAATCCAACCTGTTTAGCGTGTAATTTGCTACCATCCTGTTTGGGAGGTAGTTGTATCCAAAAAAAATTAGAACAAGAACCGTTTTCATGTATGAAAGATGATATTTATTCATCATTGGTAAACCGGCTATTATCAATCATTAATAAATAATTCAAACGAAAGTGTTATTTTATAGCTCATTTTCTCATAAAATCTGTTTCTGAAGATTAAAGACTACAAATAAAAAGTGATATAAAGGTTTACCCAGCTATTATTTAAAACATTCATTATAAATAAATTGCAATTTTATTTTCAAAGAAAAAGTTTACCCTAATTTGTCCGCTATTGTTTATGTCGCTAAAACCGCATAGCTTTGGACAGTGAAATGACATATTTAGAATACAAGGCTCGCCCCCTTGGAAATAAATGAAAGCCTCCTTGCAAGGTCAATACCCAACTAATCCATTTAATCGAGGTATGAATTTAAATCACAAGAAGGCTCCATAAAGGTACAAAAAAATTGAATATCCAACATTCCGGATACAAGGTATTGGAACTTGGACGTAAGCGAAAACGAAAGGTTTGCAAAAAAGCGTTCCGAAAAGCTTGAATAGAGTAGGAAAATTTATAACTTGGAATATAATGAAAAAGTTCAATATAATTGAAGAAGGCAGATTGAGTAAATCTGACATGTCTGAGTTAATCGGAGGAGTTGACGTTTACTTCTGTGTAGGACTTCCTATTTCATATACAGTTACATCATGTGGAAAATCACAGAGTTTATCTACTTGCCCTATTTATGCAAGTTGTAGTAGTGGAAGTAGTTATATGGGATGTGTAATGTACGTGGGGCCAGCTGGTCCTGGTGGCCTTAGTGGAACGGTCACTGATGATTTGACAGGTATTGATTTTGGAGGTACACAATATATGGATATGGAAAATAGATTTCTTTCTGTATACAATCCTTAAAATTAAAGTAAGTCTGTCTATTTTTGATTATTATAGAAATAATTTCATAATATAGACAGGCTTTTAATTTATAATTTCAATAAAAATTTATGAAAAAGAATAGATTACTTATTGCTGTTTTGAGTTTGATTACATGCTCTTCCTTTGCACAATTAACTTCTCATGTAGATGAACGTTTTGAACTCACTAGTATTGTTTTCCGCTTGGCTGATGCTGAAGAATATGTTAACAATGAAGTCATTGGATATGCAAATGACATTGATGCGTATTTTGCCGCATATAAAGAGCATCCCTTAATTCAATTTATCAAAGAAATTAGAGAACATGATGGCATAGCATACAATGCTGTTTCTGGGTTCACTACTCTGTTAAAGATTAATAATAATAACATACAATTAAATTCACAAGAAAATTTTGATAAATATTTA
The DNA here is from genome assembly GCA_031261295.1 of Candidatus Symbiothrix sp. Classification (GTDB taxonomy): domain Bacteria; phylum Bacteroidota; class Bacteroidia; order Bacteroidales; family Azobacteroidaceae; genus Azobacteroides. The sequence goes on from JAISKT010000330.1 coordinate 16,565, forward strand.
ACATACGATCCAAGGTGGACGAAAAAAACATTTCTTAGATTTGTAGAATTATTAAACGTTTTTTATAAAGATACGAAGTTTAATATATTCTACAATCAACACCTGAATTTATATGCAGAAGCGGAAAAACGATTTAATACATTATTAAACAGCATTGATATTAGTTGGTTTGAATCTTTCTTTGGAGAGACATTCGGTACTCCTTTTATCTATGTAAGTTTATCTAATGGAAGGAGTAACTATTCTTTGTTGTCAGATAAAAAAGATGGCACTCTTGGATATGGAATCATCATTGGTTGCTCAACAGTTGACCAAGAAGGGATTCCATTATTTAACTCACAAATATCATCTGTAATTATTCATGAATTTTCACATCATTTTACTCATATAGTAATCAGCCAATATGAAAAAGAGATGATTGAGGCTGCTGAAAAAATATTTCCTCATGTAGAAAAGCAATTAAATGCAGTTGCTTATGGAACTGCAAGTGCAACATTAGATGAAGGACTCAACAATTTATTTGTCAATATGTATTTTAAAGAGCATTCTACTGGATTTGAAAAATATAATATTGCAAAAGATGAAAGATACGGTTTCATTTGGATGAGAAGAGCCGTGAAATTTATGGATAATTTCTACGAAAATAGAAAAATATATCCTTTTATTAAGGATTTTATGCCTCAAATTGTTTCATTTATGAATACTACGGGAAATTACATTGAACAAGTAGTGAATGAGTATAAGCAGAGTAACCCTTATGTTACCAATATATTTCCGGGGCTAAATACGGTTGTTTCTTCTGAAATTAATGAAATTAGGATAAATTTTTCTCATCCTATGTGGAATTCATCAGGTATTGCCAAGTCTATACAAGCAGATTTAGATCTTCCAAATATAGAGCTTGGCCATTGGACAGAGGACAAAAGAACGTTCATTGTTCCGGTAAAATTAGAAAAAGGGAAAAATTACGGATTAAGTTTACCTAATTACGCATTCTTATCGGAAGATACTTTTTTCATGAAAGAAAATTTCGAAATAACATTTAAAACAGCAGAATAGATGAAAATTTCGAAATATACATTCCTTTTCTCTTCGGAAGGAGAATATTATATTTACAATACATTATCTAATGCACTAATAGGTATTGATAAAGATTCATATAATGTATTGGGACAAATTCAATCGAGCAAATCGGAAATAAAAGAAGATGATATTGACAAAGAATTGTATGATGTATTGGAAGAAAAACGATTTATTGCTGAAAATGATACAGACGAATTTTTAGTTTACAAATCAATCATAGATGCTCAACGAAACGGTTCTAATCACATGCACTTAACGATTGCTCCTACTATGGATTGCAATTTTTCCTGCCATTATTGCTTTGAGAAAAAAGAGAAAACCTATATCACCTCTGAGGTAATCGACTCATTACTGAAATACATTGAGCAACAAAAAGATCTATCAAGTATTTATTTAACATGGTTTGGTGGAGAACCTTTAATGGCAATCAATCAAATAAAAGAATTTTATGACAAATTTCAAAAAGTTTGGAATAAGGAATTCAACTCCAATATTATTACAACCGCCTATTATATTACACCGGCTGTGATCGAAACCCTAAAAGCGGTCAAAATAAGTTCCATGCAGATAACATTAGACGGCAACAAAGAAACACATAATAAAGTAAAACAGACGGAAGGATGTCCGGATGCCTTTTCCAAAGTAATCCGAAATATTGATTTACTCACTGAAACAGCTCCGGAAATACACATAACCATACGAGTAAACCTGACCAAAGAAAATGCCAATGAATATATCGGATTATATCAGTTTTTAGCGAAAAGATATAAAGGGAAAAATATGGGTATTGTTCCGGCTTTTGTGAATGACAAAGGCTGTAATACTGATAAAAATTCATCCATTTTCTTCAAACGGAAAGAATGTTCGGAGTTTATTCTGAATCTATTTAATAATCAAAGGATTCATTCACCGGTAATACGATATCCGGCACGTTTTTTCGAAGAATGTGCTATCAGGAATGTTACTTCCATGGGTGTAGATCCTGACGGTTATATTTATAAATGTTGGGAAATTATCGGAAATAAAAAACAGGCTATAGGAAAACTGGATGATGGGAAAATAACAGATATAAACAGTACAATGTTAAACAGGCAACGTTACGGAGCCGATACGCTTGACAATAAAACCTGTTCTCAATGTTCTTATTTGCCTATTTGTAATGGTGGTTGCCCTATTCATCGGGTTGAAAATGAATTTGAAGGAGGGAAAAATGATGTCTGTACTCTTTACAAAGGTTACCTTCCCGAATTTCTAAAAGCGCATCTAAAATTGAAGAAAGCAGGTTTCTCAAATAATCAATGAATTTATTCCCTTCCTATATCCAGCACGATGCGATGGACTGCGGCCCGACCTGCCTTCGCATGATCGCCGCCCACTACGGCCAACGCTATTCCTTGGAAACCCTCCGCGAGAAATCTCATATCTCCCGCGAAGGCGTATCCATGCTGGGTATCAGCGAGGCTGCCGAAAACATCGGGTTCCGCACCTTAGGCGCCCGACTTACTTTTGAGAAATTAGTCGAAGCCCCGCTGCCTTGCATCGTCCACTGGAATCAAAACCATTTTGTCGTGTGTTATGAGATAAAAAGGAAAAGACTTGGATTGCTTCGCTCCGCTCGCAATGACGAACATGACTGTGTGATAAGGGT
>JAISKT010000199.1 GCA_031261295.1 Candidatus Symbiothrix sp.
TAAGTGGAAGTTGATTGCTTCCGTAGAATGAAAAACAACAGTATGAACAAATTAAAATAAAAGACAAAGAGAATGAAGAAAAATCTTTTTTTAATGCTCACACTCATTGGTTTGAGCATAGCAAGTGTAAAAGCCCAGGTATTAATCGGCGGAAACGGTACGACCGATGAACCGCATGCGGGCGCTATCCTGGACTTGTCCAAGACTGCTGGCAAAGGCTTATTGTTGCCGAAAGTGGATTTGCAGGGACTGAATGTGTTTACGGTGGCCGCCCCGGGAGAAGGGGCTACCGCCGGCGGTATGGTGGTTTACAACACTGCCGGAACCTGGGGAGACGAGGGGGTGTATGTATGGGATGGCGCCAAATGGAGTCCGGTAGGAGTTACGCCTTCCTGTACCGTTGCACCGGCCACTCCGGGCGATATCGGATTTTCAAAAAATACGATTAACCTGGGCGAAGAACTCACGATTTCCGTGGATGCTGTGGACGGAGCCATTTCGTATATCTGGTCGTATCCCACCAATCTGTTTACGGCTACTCCACAACATACTTCTACGCCGTCTATTACGCTAACCGCCAAGGAAAGCGGCGGGTTTACAGGAGCTAATGTATCGGTTTTAGCGTTGAATTTATGCGGGCCGAGTGCATCCAACACAGGTAATGGCAGCACGACGATTACCGTTAATAACTGTGCGGGCGCTCCCGCTACTCCGGGCGCTATCCGGTTTACGCCCGATTTAGCGGACGGGGTAAACCTGAATGGTACCGTTACGGCGGAAATAGATGCCGTAGCCACCGCTACGTCTTATGTTTGGTCGATTAGTCCGGCTATCGAGGGATTGGTGATTGAAGGTGATGATACCGGAACATCGGTTACGCTCCGCGCCTCTACACCGGGAGCCAAAGACCTCAGCAGTTTGTCGGTACTGGCCCGCAATGATTGCGACGACAGCGCTCCACAGCCTGCTACCGGAACCATCACCGTAAGGGATTGTACGGGCGCTCCGACCGGTGGTTTGATTACCGGTTTGACGCAGACCGTAGAAAAAGACGTTGCGTTTACGCTGTCGGTGAGCGGTGTCAGTACATCGGGAAACACAACGTATTTATGGAATACGCCCACTGGTTTCACTTTGGTTGGCCCGGCCAATCAACCGACTGTTCAATTCTCTGCGTCCGCCACTGTGACAGATGCAAGTGTGACTTGCACCATTACCAACGAGTGCGACTACGCGGTCGTCAGCGGCACAGCTACCGTAACCGTAAATACCCTCCCGGCAGCGTGCGACCGTAACACAATTGGTCTCTTTAGTGGGGTTACGTACTACTTCTGCGGGAATACGTATGTCGCAGGGTGTGGCACATCGGGCGGCACCCGCCCGCCCTGCGGATCAACGTACGGTTCCCTCGGGGGCGACCCTGTAGCCGCTCCATGGTCCGAGACCTACGGGCAATTTTTGTATTCCACCGGCTCATGCGGCGGCGGCGGTGACGTGCAGAGGGGGTGTTTCCTGCGATGAAAAATCGCCAATACGATGCTGCTTTGATTGATCAAACATGATAATTCGTTTGTTGTATAACGAATAGGAAGTGTATGTTTGTATGTCATTAAGGTGAACCGTCTCAACCTTCCGAAAATAAAAAGAAGGTTGAGACGGTAACCGGCTATTTTTTGAGGGTTGCGTTTCTTCGGTTTGTGAGAGCAAATAATCAAGAAACGGAGCCCTCTTTGTTTCTTTCCGGGAGCGGAGACCTTACGTACTTATTTTGTTATTCATCCCCCGTTAAATACAAATTTACCGCCGAGGCGCCAATCGCGGAGCGATTGCATTATTGTAGCACAGAATAATACCACCTGCCACCGTCAACCGCAGAGCGGTTGCATAATAACAAAATCAAATGAAAATCTATACCGTAATGAAACCGCTCCGCGGTTTTGGGTAGATGGAAATGACATTTTTTCTACAATAATGTAATCGCTCCGCGATTGGCGCCTCTGCGGTAAATTAGGTAAAAAATAATTCACATAAACCGGGGATTATTCAAATTATTTTACGTTATTTGTACATCTATTTCACATTTAATTATCAATGCCATGAAACTTTTATTATTAAGCAATTCAACGAATCCGGGAGAAGCGTATCTGGCCTGGGCCAAGTCACACATCAAGGATTTTCTCGGGAATATTCCGGCAAAAGCGCTTTTTATTCCTTATGCCGCAGTCACGTTCAGTTACGATGCGTATGAGGAAAAAGTCGGTAAGGTATTTGCCGGATTGGGCTGTACCATCGAAAGCGTGCATCATGCCTGGGATCCGGTGCAGGCGGTAGAAGCAGCGGAAATCATCGTTATCGGCGGAGGAAATACCTGGCGGTTGGTTCAACAAATGCGGGAGCATGGTTTGATCGAAGCCGTCCGTGAAAAAGTAAAAGCGGGAACGCCGTATATCGGTTGGAGTGCCGGAAGCAATGTAGCTTGTCCGACTTTGAAAACCACCAACGACATGCCGGTAGTGGATCCGCATGGTTTCAGTACGTTAAATCTGGTTCCGTTCCAAATCAATCCGCATTATTTGGATGTGCATCCCGAAGGTCATGGCGGCGAAACGCGCGAAGACCGGATTAAGGAATTTATCGAACTGAATCCCGATGTGTATGTCATCGGATTGCGGGAAGCTTGCTTGTTGAAAAGAGAAGATAATGACTTGAAACTGATTGGCGCCAAAACCGCCCGGTTGTTCAAAAAAGATTTTGCTACGCGGGAGCTTTCTCCCGAAGAAGATTTTTCTTTCTTGTTGGAAAATACGATTCCGCAAGTTCCCTACTGCTAAAATACTATCCATTTTTGAGTGCGTAAACCTTCCAGGTTTTAAAAACCTGGAAGGTTTGGTAACAATTTCTTGCTGTTTTATTATCTGTTCCTTTTCATGGTTCCAAAGAAATTCCAACAGGAACTGCATTGAAATTAAAAAAGTCGGCAGGGATTTAAAGTAAAAAAGAATATGAGCGAGATAAAAAAGATTAAAGTAATATTGGAAAAAGGTAAAGATGGGTATGGTGTAATGTATGAAGATATTGACACCGTATTCGGATTTGGAGAAACAGTAGAATTAGCTAAAGAAGATGCATATATTGCTTTAAATAACTACATTGATTATTTAAAGGAAACCCAAAGACCTATTCCTGAAATTTTACAAGGGCAATGGGAATTAGAATTTAGTTTTGATGTACAGGCAATGTTGAATTATTTTTCAAATGTATTTACAAGTACAGCATTGTCCGGTATCACAGGAATTAATGCAAGTCTCATACGTCAATATGCTATGGGAATAAAAAAACCCAGAAAACGGCAAGTCGAAAAAATGGAAACCGGACTAAATTCTTTAGGAAAAGAATTGGAAACACTTAAATTGGCTTTATAAATTTTAGTTTTTAACAGTAATCTTGTATCTAAAATTAGGAGCATCTCCGGTTTTACTTGCAGATGACGCCGGCAAGGGTTTGAGGATTTGAATTTCTATATCATACAGATAGTTCCTTACCGGCAGCGGGAAACTGGAATCGGCCAAGTATTCCTTGGCGGTACCGGCTATGGTGGTATAGAGATGCAACCGCGGAACACTCGTTGATTCATATACATACGTGGTATTGACATATTCCTGGGGCGTATTTTCAATAAATACAATCCGGGGATAATCGAAAAGGTCGGTGGTAGGAATCGTAAAGTTGGGATTTTTTACAAAATAGGTATATTTGGGCGCATTTTCTATCGCAAATTTATTGTCTGTGCCTACCCAGGTAGCATCGGGAAATAGTAGTTTCACCCGTATCTTGGCACAGGTGCGGATCAACATCACCGAAGGCGGGGTATCTGTCGTTTTCGTGAAATCCACATTGAATGTTTCGCCGTACATGGGCAATCCTCTTTCGGTCGTCAGGATGTTCGGAGAATTGATAGCGGGCGTCTGCAAGGCTTTCAGATCATCCAATGTCCGGACGGCGCTCATGCTGTTGGTATCGTCAAAATTGGCAATCACATAAATATCTTTTGCCGGAATAGTCGCCGGGTCGAGCGGCAAGGTCACCAACTTACAATTCATAATCGAGGTATCCGTCAGGGAAGTGAATGACTGGTGTATGAATTTGTCCGTAACGGTATTGGAAGAAGCGTCGGTCAGGAATATACTGAGGTTTAGTATGGCATATTCAGTCGCCAGGTTGTCCGGATCGGTTGCGGCGTCCGCGGCGCTTTTCAGTGGTGCAAACACAATGGATACTTCCGGCGTTTCCGGCTTTTCTTCCGGAGAGTCGATGTCTTCACCGCAAGCAGTAAAGAGAAACAGCCCGATGATTGTCCATATTGGAAGTATTCTGCGCATATTCGTTGATTTGTTTTATTCTACATCTCTTACACAACGGGAAACTGTTTGGCTGTAATCAAACCGCTCAAACCGCTGGTAAAGCACTTTATCATAATTAGCCGGATCGCTCATGTTATAATAACCGGTGTACCAATAGCCTTTTACCTGGATAACTACTTCCATCGGAAACCATTTTTGACCGTTATCATTGGGCGGAGCGGCATAAGGCCACCCGTTGGGATAGTCATTTTCCGTAACCAAGATGTCTCCCGGTGTAAAAAAGTCGTCCAGCACATTCAGTTTATCCCCGCCAAAACTATCTTTTCCGTCATCGGTCAAGGTATAGGTGAGAGTCGTGCCGGTTAATTTTTCCAACAAATCCTGGGCTTCCTGCCTGAAAGTCACCGGATAGAATGGCAAACCGGAGTTGAATCCCTGCCAGGTATTGGATTGCCAGATCCGGTAGGTCTGGTCGAAAAGCGTCAGGAAAGACATCAGCTCACACGAATTGATCAACCGCCAGCCCGGCCCGTATTTTTTCTCGCAATAAAAAGGCGGATTCCCTTTTATAATGGTCGGCCCTTGAAGAACCGGATCCCAATAATTGATTTGATCCCCGTAAGCGCCCAATAACCCTTGTGACAGGATTTCATTATTCGACCGTATTTCTATCTTCCCGCAATCGGTCGGAACAATCACACTGGAATCGGTCGGAATGATGGGAGGCGTCACAATCACCCGGTCCGGATCCTGGAAAATATACTTGTAAGAATCTTTATTCCATGGTTTCACGCATACTTTCAATTGAATGCCGCCGGCAGAATTGATAAACGCTTCTACGATGTAGTGATAATTACGGATAACACTGTAATTGGAAAGGGAAGGAATGGTACGCCTTTGGAGCGTCAGTCCTACCTTTTCATCATCGGTTTCTATCGGAAACGATTTATCGTTGATATGAAGTTGCGTAAAATCGGAACTGCCCGTTGCGATCAAAAATTCGGGAATATAAAAAGTCACAGCGCCGATAGAATCGTTATTGTAATTAAAATTCGTTGGAACAATCGTGTTGGAAACGTCTTTTTGTCCGTTGTAATAATCGTCGAGCGGCGGCACCGAATATTCTTTGGCCACATTTTCCAATTGTACGGAAGCGACACTGTTGGCCGGAACGTTTCCGCCCGGTACTTTTTTCAGGAATATGATTTCTACCTTGGCCAACGACCGGATCAGTTCCACTTTTGCCGTAGGAAGTACCAGCAGGTTGGGATTTTCTTTTGTGCCTCCGCTGACGACCTCAATGTCGTCATATTGGGCCGACATCAAAAAGCGTCCGGTGGTCGTGGCGCCGTCGGGAATGAAATCCGGTTTGTATTGTAATTGCTGGAAACGGGTATCCGTTTGAAATTGAGACAGATTCGTGATGGCAGAAAGCGCTGCCGCAAAATCGCCCGTATAGGCCGATTCATTGGCGATAAAATAAAAATCATACGTTCCGGGATCGAATTTTACCGCTTCACACCGGTTGGTAAATCCGTTCGGGAAGTTTAATTTGTCATTATAAACCGTTTGGCCGCTTTGGTCGAAAGCAATCATCCGCACTTCGTCCACACGGTCTTCCCACAGCGTCAAATCTTCATTGATACTGTTTGATGCGGCTCGCAGGGATAAGGAAATGACGGCTGCTTTCGATTCTTCTTTTTCCTCTGTTTCGCTCAAGCAGCTTGTCAGAAGAAAGATACTGAAACCGAACAGGATAAATAGTTTATAAATCTGTTTCATAACTGTGTACCAACCAATTGTTTACCCATATTTCCATGATGGTGTATGTACCGCATTTGCATTGATCTTTCGTTGTAAAGCGAATGGTAAAATCGTGATCGCAAGCCAGGTTTACATCCGGATTTTTCAGCAAAAGGGTTCCCAATAGGTCGCCCCGATACAATTCCTGGCCATCTTGTTTGCTCTTGATGACGATTGTGCTGTTATAACCGGTTGAGAGTTTCAGGAGTGTAAATTTTGATTCCAATACACCCGCTTTTACCTCCGTTTTCGATGCGTAATTAATTTTCTCATCGGACGCAATGCTTCCGTCCACATTCATGGAAGCATTGCGTGATTCTATATTGATTTCATAGTTTTCTGCGTTGGGGAGTCCTTCGACTGAAACCGTAATCCGGTTGGTGATTTCCTGCATATTGATAGCAGTATGTTCAAAAACCGATCCGGCGTCTTTCGGATCCGGCAGGAATACCGCCGGACTTTCCCCGTAATAAATTGTATTTCCTTCGATGGACAAAGCCTGTTCGGCCACCCGTTTCAAACGAAACAAGATATCTTGCCGGGTGGTGATGTTTTGCAAATCCAGATCGTAAAGACCGGCATTTAATCCGGCCCAGGCGAGTACTGTAAACAGGCCGTTGCTTGCTTTTACTGCTTGTTGACGCCCTTTTTGTAATTGAATAGGCTCGTTTTGTTGATATGAAACCAATGTTCCGTTCGTATCAAATACAAAAAGGGTCAGGTCTTGAATCTGTTCCGGATAAATCGTGTCGGGACGACATGCCGTTTGGGAATAAACTTCAACGTTTATTCCCTGAGGGCAATCGCTCCGGTCGTCATAGACACAGCCGGACAGAAGCAATAAAAACAACAGTATTTTAGCGTGTTGATGTGACATTATAAATCAATACCAAAAGAATGAACCGTCCAGTCTAAAACCGTAATATCTACCGTCATATAGGTTTCGTCCAAACTCAACGGATCGTTCGGAAGAATAGGAGTTGTAGGAGGTTCTAACGGATTGGCAGGTTTGGGATCAGGATTGTCAGGACCCGGATTCAGCGGATTCCAGTTGAACCCAAACGTCTGGAACGAATTGATATTAATATGGTAGATGTTGTTGCGAATCACAGGCGAATTGTACGGTTTAGTGATAACATCCGGATTTAACCAAATGTAGTACAATACTTTACCACCTTGATAGGTACGTACATCCTGGGGATTTGTTCCTCCTCCGGAAGCATTCTGAGCGGCTGCAGTGGTTGAATAAATTCTATTGTCGGTTTCACCCACATAAAAGGTACCGTTAGTCAATTCTCCGCCATCCGTAATCGCCGAAGTTGCCGGCGTAAATATGGCGCGAACCAACACATAAGCTGTGTTCCCTTTCCGGTAACCGGTAGTGGAAGGATCTCCCGAGAGGTGTGTGTTTTCCAATAAAAATTTTCCGTTCAAATTCAAAAAAGCCCGTGGATCAGAGGCGGTAGCCGGATTGGCCGGTACTGCATCCGTTGTATTCAGTAAATCGCTGTAATCGTAATATTGCGTGGCTGTCGTCAAATAATCGGAACCCGAAATATAGTCATAACCCCAAGTCTTATAGGTTGTTGTGTCCTGAATGTAATATACTCCATTTCCGCCTTGTGCCACAGAATAAGTGATATTGGAAATGGTTCCGATAGTTACACCGGCTTTAGTGGTTACATTCGTGGGTGCTGTAGTAGTTACAATAGCTCGCGAAGCCACACGTACGGCGCTGAGTTTCACGTGGTTTTGACCTGCTTTCACATCATCGGCGCTTACTCCGGCAGCGATGTTCGTCACTGCGCTTTTCCCGGTCATCACCACCAAATCCAGATTTTGCACAACAGAGGCCAAATCGGCAATTCCTGAGCCAACGATACTCATCGTATCCGTAGCTGTAGGCATTGCAGTCAATAGCGGACGACTGTTGTTGATAATGACGTAAATAACTTTATCACCGGCGGTAGTCAAAAAAGGCTCTTTAGGTTCCACCACGGCGCTCCCGTTTGGATCCAGCGAATAAACAATCTGATCGGCGGTATATCGTTGGCTGCCCGTTAATGTGACGCCATCTGCCGAAAGGACATAAACATCCACCGTATTCAACCACGTACGCCCTGTAAACGTCCCGACAGGGTTATAATCGGTGGGATCCGAACGCAGTCCTCCGATTTTTTGACCTTCCTGTGGAAAAGCGATCTTAATTCCGAGATACGTGTTTCCTTTCTTTAAATCATCATTCCCATCGTCATCGTGGTCGCTACAAGCGACAAAACTTATCGAAAAGATGAGTGCAAATAACCAACCCCAAACATTCTTTTTCATATCACAAATATTAATTATTAATAAAACGTTTATTTATTTCGCCGGTACGGTGTATTCTATTTTATACTCCGATATTCTCAATTGTGGGTAAATCTCCGTCAACAGGTATTCGTAAGGTTTCCCGTTTTCGTACTTTTTCAATAAAGCCTTGCGGGTCGCCAAATCGTCGATATCCAGAATTTTCAGGATGTCTTTTTTCTGCTTGTCCGTCAATGCCGCTGTCTTCAATGCTGCACGAAGTCCGCTCCAGTTTTCCCCTTTCGAACGCACTCTGAAAAGGTTTTCATCTAATTGGCAAGTGCCTATCACGTACTCTTTCAAAGCGGATACCCGTTCTTCCGATAGCGTGATATTGTGTTGCAAATCTCCTTCGGGAGAGGCGTAAGCCTCGATAACGATTTTATCTAATTGCACACCCGGGATTGCACAAACGGAATCTACCGATTGTACTATTTTGGCCAGTTCCTGCCGGTTTTGCGCCAAGTCAGGCAATACGACATATTTATCCACCGGGAAAATAACGAATGCTTCCCCGCTTTTGTGCATGTAGGTTGTTTCCGGTTGCACCGGAATTTCTTTCGGCGGGAAATAGACCGGAGCGGAGTTTTCCACCGGATAAATAATCTTTTTAGTCGATTCTTTCCCAATGACATAGATAAGTGATAAACCTGCCTTTGTCGGTCCCCAATAATTTTTGGTACCGGAATCTATTTTGCGTCCGCACGATTGGCATTCGTATTTGTCATAGTCGATGTAGGCATATCCGGCGCCGATAGTGGCTTCCAACAACCAGCGGTCGGACAATCTCCATTGGTATCCGTAGGACAAGCCGGCGCCTGCCAGCCAACCCTCGTATTGAAAATCTTTTAATTTTTGGGGGAACGGAAGATTCGCTACATTAAATTGCGCATAATGCAAATGAATTCCCCAGAAAGAACCCTTGAACGGATGGTGTACCCAATAACGAAGTTCCGGCTGCACCAACCAGTGTTTTAATTTCCGGTTATCGGAAAAAGTCCAGGGATTATAATTGAAAGGCAAATCGAAAGTTAATTTGTTGCTCAGCTTGAATTCCACTCCCAGGTTTAAGGTAGTTGTAGCATCGTACAACAAGTTGGTCTTAAGAACGAAATTAGGGGTATAAGTTGAATCTATACGCTCATTATCAATATTTTGCGCCTGCAGCTGAAGATGTGTTTGCGTACAGATAAATGCAATAAACAAGCCTTTACGTATTAATTTATACATTATCAATCTATTATGAGATAACTTTATTAAAAAAAACAGTTTGGTTTAAAAAAGGTTCATAAGATTCAGGAAAAGATATAATTTTGCAGATGTTATTTTTATTAAAAATGAAAGATGTAAGGCGGATATTTATTATCTTTGTCTGTTCGATTAAATCAATACGATTTTTTTCTATTTTTGAGACAATTTGAATCGGTATATTCTGTTTATAATAATAGTAGCTTTGTGGCCTGTGAGTGGATATTCACAGGATAATCCTTTTTGGGAAGGCGACAGTATTGAAGTGTCCAAAGGGTTTCTTACTTTTTCGGATTCGCTGGCGGTTGATTCCACACTGATGATGGATTTTATGGAAAAAGACGTTCTTACAAAGGACGTTTTTAAACCAAATCCAACCAAAGCAGTCCTATATTCTGCGATCTTTCCGGGATTGGGACAGATTTATAATCGTAAATACTGGAAACTCCCGATCGTTTACGGAGGATTTATGGGTTGTGCCTACGCTATTTCCTGGAATAGCAATCAATATAGCGGATATAAATCCGCTTATGGGGATTTTAACGGGAAAGATCCGAATGCGAAGAATGCGGCATGGAGAGCTTATAAACCCTATAGCAGCACTCGTTTTCCGGATGATCTGTCGGCTTGGACTGAACAAGATAAAAATTGGTTTTCCAATGCGCTCAAAAATAAAAAAGATTTTTATCGAAGATACAAAGAATTAAGCATTATTATTACAGCCGGCGTATATGTCATTTGTATGATTGATGCTTATGTGGACGCCCAATTGTTTGAGTTCGATATCAGCGAAGACTTAAGTATGAAAGTCGATCCGGTGATTTTCGAGAAATCAACAAACAATTCCAGGTCTTTCGGACTGCAATGCAGTTTTACATTTTGATACCTCTCTCCGGAGAGTTATAACTTAATAATATATTAGACAATGAATCGACTTACTTTAGTATTATTTTTATTATTGGGAACGATAAGTATTTTAGCTCAAAATCCTTATTCAAGGAATACCGATCCTATTAACCCCATAGAAACAACGGATGATGATGACGCTCTATATATCCCTGAAAGTTGGGATGTGAGCTTAGACAGCCTGATGAATTCCTGGTATGTAAACCATTTTGTAGATAAAAACGCTCATCCGGGTTATCATGAAGCCGTCGTGGCCAGTGATGCGGTGTATGTGGATCGCTTATCGCGTATGAATAACATTATTGAATTGCCTTACAATGAAATAGTACGCAACTGTATTGACTTGTATGTAGATCGCCGCCGGAATATAGTCGAATACATGCTGGGCTTGGAAAATCTCTATTTCCCGATGGTTGAACAAGCCTTGGATGCGTACGGCCTCCCTCTTGAATTAAAATACCTTGTAGTCATCGAATCTGCGATGAATCCGGTCGCAGTATCCAGGGCCGGCGCTACCGGCATGTGGCAGTTTATGTTGGGAACCGGAAAACAGTACGGATTGGAAATCAACAGTCTGGTAGATGAACGGCGTGATCCCGTAAAAGCAACCTATGCCGCTTGTGAATACTTAAAAGATATGTACCGGATTTACGGAGACTGGACGCTGGTAATTGCTTCTTACAATTGCGGTTCGGGCAATGTCAACAAAGCCATCCGGAGAGCCGGCGGCAGCACCGATTATTGGAAAATCTATCCGTACCTTCCCAAAGAAACCCGTTTGTACGTTCCCCTTTTCATTGCCGCCAATTATGTAATGAACTATTACGCCAATCATCAATTGCGTCCGGTTCAAACCACGTTGCCGGTAGCCACCGATACGGTGATGATCACGCAACCCATTCATTTCGACCAAATTGCCGAGGTTTTAAAAGTCGATAAAGACCTGATCCGGCTGTTGAATCCGCAATATAAAAGAGATATTATCCCGGGCAATTCCAAACCGCGGTCTTTGAAATTGCCGGCGCTTCAAGCGTATGCCTACGTGGGATTGGAAGATTCCATCGCCAATTACCGGAAAGATGATTTCTTTTCCAACCGTACGTACGTAACGGATATAGGCAAAAGCAATAATGAAAAAATCATTCATAAAGTCCGGAAAGGTGAATCCGTGCTTTCCATTGGAAATAAATACGGTTTAGCGGCAGCCAGTATCCGCAAATGGAACGGATTGAAATCCAATAAAGTAAGCGTAGGAAAACGATTGGTACTCTACATAGACAACGGAGGTTATACGGCAAGTGCAAGTACAACAAGTCCAAGCCCAAGCAGTAATTATAATTATAGCAATACGCAGGGGCCGCAATTTGCACAATCTACGCCTTCGAGTTCGTCCATACGATCGGCGATCAATACCGCTTCGTCAAGTCAACCGGCGCCTGCAAAAACAACCGAATCTAAAGAAGAATACTTTAGCTATAAGGTTAAGTCAGGCGATAACCTTTCGACCATCGCACAAAAAATTCCCAATTGTTCATTAGAAGATTTGAAAAAAATAAATAACCTGCAAAGTACCAAATTAAAAGTAGGGCAAGTTATTAAGGTTCCTAAACCGTAAAAGAAATGAAGGAGTTGGAAGACGATAGAGTGCAGAAAGCATACGAAACGTTGCTGGATAGTTATGGCCGGTCAAACCACCGCAAGAAATATGAAATAATCAACAAAGCGTTCAAATTTGCCGACCAAGCCCATAAAGGAGTCAAAAGGCGCTCCGGCGAACCTTACATCATGCACCCGTTGGCGGTCGCATTGATTGTGAGCGACGAAATGGGATTGGGTTCTACGTCTATTTCTTCGGCCCTGCTACACGATGTAGTGGAAGATACCGATTATTCCGTAGAGGACATCCAAAACCTCTTTGGCGAAAAAATAGCCCAAATCGTGGACGGATTAACCAAAATATCGGGAGGCATTTTTGCGGAAGCGGCTTCTGCTCAAGCGGAAAACATGCGCAAATTGCTGCTTACGATGTCGGACGATATCCGGGTGATCCTGATCAAAATTGCCGACCGGCTGCATAATATGCGGACATTGGGTTCGCTTCTGCCTGCCAAACAATACAAAATCGCCGGTGAAACCATGTATCTGTATGCTCCTATGGCGCACCGTTTGGGTTTGTTTTCTATCAAAACCGAATTGGAAGATTTGAGTTTCCGGTACGAACATCCCGAAGAATACAAACTGATTGAACAAAAACTGGCGGCTACTCAAACCAACCGGGAGCGGATATACGAACATTTTGCAGGGCCTCTGAAAGAAAGCCTCACCCAATTGGGATACCAATACAAGATGCAGGCGCGGGTAAAATCCATTTATTCGATCTGGAATAAAATGCAATCCAAAAATGTAGGATTTGAAGATATATATGATATTTTTGCTGTCCGTATTGTTTTTGAACCCAAACCGGACATGGATGTCAAAAAGCAAGCCTGGGAAATTTATTCGGCGATAACCGATATATATAAACCCCGCCCCGACCGTATCCGCGATTGGATTAGCCATCCGAAAGCCAATGGCTATCAGGCGCTTCACCTGACGGTGATGGGCCCCGACGGACAATGGATTGAAATACAGATCCGAAGCGATAAAATGGACGAAATCGCTGAAAAAGGATTTGCGGCTCATTGGAAATACAAGGATAAAAGCATTGACAAAGACATTCAGGAGCAAACCGAATTGGATCAGTGGTTAGCACGTATCCAGGACATTCTGGAAGCGCCCAGTCCGAATGCCATGGATTTCTTAGACACCATCAAACTCAATTTATACAGTGCGGAGATATTTGTTTTTACACCCAAAGGGGAAATAAAAACCTTGCCTCAAAGCGCTACGGCTTTGGATTTTGCATACGAAATCCACTCCAATGTGGGCGACCACTGCATCGGGGCGAAAGTGAATCACCGCTTGGTTCCCCTCAGTCACCGACTATCCAGTGGCGACCAGGTGGAAATATTGACTTCCCGTTCACAATATCCTAAAGATGAATGGCTGAATTTTGTGACAACCGCTAAGGCCAAGACAAAAATCGAATATTCCCTCCGGAAACAACGGAAAGCCAAAATAAAAGAGGGCGAGCAGCTATTAAACGGCAGTCTTGAAAAAGCAGGGATTGAATGGACGCTCCAGGTGTTGGATAAATTTTCCGCTTTCTACGGCTATTCCAAAAAGGAAGATTTATTTTATGCCCTTGCCGAAAAACAAATTGAGATACCCGAACATCCGGAAAAAATATTGAAAGAAAAAAAGCAGGATAATATCTTTTTCCGTTATATGAAGCATGCCTTTAACGTGGGAACTTCTTCGAAAGAAGAACCGGAACCGAGTATTTCACCGGAAACCGATTTGACCCATATAGACAAGAAAAAAACGTATATCCTGAAAGAAGAAGATTTTCAAAAGAATTTTATCACGCAGTCTTGTTGCAGTCCGATTCCGGGTGACGATGTATTCGGTTTTATCCGGGACGATGGACGCTTGGAAATTCATAAACGTTCCTGTCAGCCGGCGTTAACCCTCAAAACCCGTTATGGCGACCGTATTATTTCCTGCGATTGGGCCGGGCACAAGACGTTCTCTTTTCCCAGTACCATTGAGGTAAAAGGGATTGACCGGATGGGGATTTTAAACGATATTACCCAGGTCATCACCAATGACATGTCTGTGAATATGCGTAAATTAACGATTGAATCGAACGACGGTTTCTTTGAGGGCCGGATAGAAGTTTCCATTCACGATGTGGACGACATCCATAAATTATCTACCCGCTTACAAAAAATAAAAGGAATAAAAAGCGTGGTACGTGTATCTGATTGAGATAAATACCGTTCCGAAGTAAGAATTATATATACTTCTCTATTTCATTCTTACTACTCCATTTAACACTTTCTATATTATTTTTCTTTATAAGATTAAAATATGGAACAAGTTTATCTGTTTTATATCCTAAAGCAAAGTCATTTATGATTGCTACCTTTCTATCTACAAAATTCACATGAGAGGAGTTATCAATTACTTCAAAATTCATATTTGTCTTTCCTATACTTAGTATGAAATTAGATTCGTTTGAACCGGTAATATAATTAATCAGCGTAAGTCTATTCTTTTTCTCAATAACAGCATTGAATTTTATATATTTATATTTTTCGTCAATGTGAGATGCAAACTTAATTTTATCCTTAGATGTTATCCCGGAAAGAAAATCATTTGCTTGTTTACGAAAAATTCTAACTCCCACTTCTTCTTTTATGTCTTGAAATCCAATAAGAGAAGAACTAACGATAATTGCTACAAAATTAGATACGTCATAGACTAAATTAGGTATTAGTTTAAGTTCTTTTGTCTTTTTATAATAGCATTTTTTTCCTGTATCGGTTTCTTTAATATCATAAAAATTATAGTAATAAGCATAAAGTCTATTAAAACAATCAAAATTGTACTCTATTTTAACACCATATATTTCGTCATTTAACCATCCTCCGTCGGTGACTACATATTCATCTCCCCGTTGTGTTATAAATATGGAAATAAACATATCATTTGTAGTAGAAGTAGGTGTTATTACTTCTATCGTATTTCCATGATCTTTTAGTTTCCATAAAGAATTATAGGATTCTATGATATTTTTAAATATATCTTTATTCATTTACTCTGCAAATGTAATATTTTCTAACGGATCATCACCTATATTTTTAGAAAATAAATTAACAGAGTAAATTTCCAATTCAGGATAATTTTCGTTATATTTTATATTGGCCTCATGGCAAAAGAAAGGAAATCCAAACTCTATATCAGACAATACTGTAGCTTCTTTTTCATCTTTTAGTTTATCTGTTTTGTACGCAAATTCATAACCATTTTTGTTATATTTGTGAAAATGCGGAGTCGTTACACTTTGTTCTGATAGTGGAACATCGGGAATATTATTTCTATGAGTTCCACCTCCTGAATCATATCTAACTAAAATGCAATTAAGAAAAAGAGAAGAAATTATTCCAAAAGAAAAATCCGAATTATTCTCCCTTATTTCAATTATCAAATTTGTATTTACATAATTATATAATTCGCATATAAGTGGTTGTGTTTTATATAAAGAAGATGGATGATTTTTCTTTTTCTCATTAACCTTAATTTTTGAATCAGGAGAGATTTTTGTCGTTTTTAAGAAAAGGTTATAAGTCTCGTAATTGTCAGAAATTTCTTTGTTTATTATATTTGCTTTTGCCATTTCATATCATTGTTTAGTTAGTAATAATGTATTTGTTTCCACCCGTAATTTGCCTCACCAAATAGGAGCGCAACGGATGCTTTGAACCGGATTCCGGTATTCCCGAACCATACGCAATATTATAAACCGCTCCGCATTTGGCGCATTTAGCTTTTCCTACATCATCCGGAACAACTAATGTACTTCGGTTCACTTCGACCGGACAGGCTAAATCATAAGCGAACAAAGTGGTTCCGCCATTGGAACTGTATCCATTGATAATCAGGATTCCGCCGAAACCAAGCCGGTCTGTGGCTACCCGCTGTTGCGTAATGGATTTGGTGGCTAAAGCAGGAACCAAATCACTGTCTGCAAAATCCAAATCCACCGTGAGACTTACCGGAGCTGAAGGGATAGGAGAGGTAAATTCTTCATCACAGGAAGAAATGAAAAGAATGAAAGAAATGAAAAGAATGAAAGAAATGTAATCCGGAACGACATACCCCATTATTTTCATTTCTTTCATTTTCTTCATTATTTTCATTTTTCCAAGAGTTTTTGTATGGCCACATTTACCTGTTCAAAATCGTATCCTTTGATAATCTCTTTTTTACGCGCTTCGATTTTATCGTTGCAGAGATTTCCGATACTGCCTTCGTGGGTATGATTTACTTTTTTATCCGGAACAAAATGGCCGGCTTCAATTTCCAAACCAACTTGTTTGTACGCATCGCGGAAAGGAACGCCTTGCAAAACCAATTCATTCACTTTTTCCACACTGAATAACAAGGCATATTTATCCTCCTCCAGGATATGCGTGTTGACTTTTACGGATTGCATCATCAAGGTAACCATCTGAATGCAACCGGCTAATTCATCAAACGAAGGGAGAAACACGTCTTTGGTAATCTGCAAATCGCGGAAATAACCGGAAGGCAAATTGTTGGTTATCAACGTAATTTGCTGAGGAATACTTTGAATCAGGTTGCATTTGGCGCGTGTCAGTTCAAATACATCCGGATTTTTTTTGTGCGGCATAATGCTCGAACCGGTCGTAAATTCGTCGGGAAGCCGGATAAATCCGAAATTCTGACTGTTGTACAAACAAGCGTCATAAGACAATTTGGAAAGAGTGGCAGCAATTCCCGCCAAAGCGAAACCAACCGTCCGTTCCAATTTGCCTCTTCCCATCTGGGCGTACACGACATTGTAATTCATGGATTCAAAACCCAATAAATCCGTCGTCAGTTGCCTGTTCAAAGGGAAAGAGGAACCATAACCGGCGGCGGAACCCAAAGGATTGCGATTGCATATTTTATAAGCCGCCTGCAAAAGTTGCAAATCATCGACCAAACTTTCGGCATACGCGCCAAACCACAATCCGAAAGAAGAAGGCATCGCTATTTGCAAATGCGTATAACCCGGCAACAGAACATCTTTATACGTATTGCTTTGAGTAATCAGGATATCAATCAATTCCGAGATTTTTTTCACCAAATCCTGAATAGCATCCCGGGTAAAGAGTTTTAAATCCAATAAAACCTGGTCGTTACGCGAACGTCCGCTATGGATTTTTTTGCCGGTATCGCCCAATTTGCGGGTAAGCATCAATTCCACTTGGGAATGTACATCTTCCACTCCGTCTTCAATGACGAATTGGCCGGCATCTGCTGACTGGTAGATGTTTTTCAGTTCCTGAAGCAGCGTTTGGAGTTCGGCAGAAGTGAGCAATCCGATGCTTTCCAACATCGTAATGTGAGCCATCGAACCCAATACATCCGGTTTGGCCAAATACAAATCCATTTCACGGTCTTTGCCGACTGTGAATTTTTCTACTTCTTTATCAACCTCTATGTTTTTTTGCCAGAGCTTCATTTTAAATTAAGAAATGAAAAGAATGAAAGAAATGAAGATAATAACTTTAATTATAGGGAACTGCAGCTAATATATCTGCAATTTTATTTACACCCTCTTGTAAGGGTTTGGACAACATCGGTTTAAGGAAAGGATTCAAATTGGCTTTGACCGTCAATTTCATCTTTGTTTCATTTTCCGTGACCGGGAGCAGTTGTATCCACATATTGACATCTATCGGCGTTTTTTCGGCTGCAAATTTAATTGTTTTCGCCGGTTCGCGTTCAATAATGGAAAATTTCACGTTTCCGACAGGATTTACCGAGAAAGAACAGGAATCCCGGTCGAAAGTAAAATCCTGAATCTTATCGTACGGGATTTTATCTTTCATTTTTTCCAAGTTCTCCATATTGGAGAGCATCTCATATACTTTTTCCTGATTATACGGAATCGTTTTAATTTCGCTTGTGAAGTCAGTCATTTTATTTCGTGTTCCAATTTGCCGGATCTTTTCTCCATTCCTGAAGTGTTTTGATTTCAGATTCGTCGATATAATCTGTTTTCAAAGCTTCATCCAAGATGGCATCGTAATTGCAAAGTGTAGTCAATTTTACTTTGGCTTCCCTGAATTTTTCTTCAGCTACAGGAAATCCGTACGTAAAAATAGCGACCATACCCGCCACATGGCATCCTGCATTGCGTACGGCTTCGACTGCCTTCAAGCTGCTTCCTCCTGTAGAAATCAAATCTTCGATAATCACTACCTTAGCGCCCGGTTTTAAGTCGCCTTCGATAAGATTTTCCAAACCGTGATCCTTGGGAGTCGCTCGAATATAAGCAAATGGAAGATTCAGTTCTTCCGCCACCATAGCGCCTTGTGCAATGGCTCCTGTAGCAACACCGGCGATAGCAGTCACGTCGTCATATTTTTCCAGGATGGTACGCGCCAACTCCAATTTAATAAAATTGCGGGTTGCCGGATAGGAAAGCGTTTTCCTATTATCGCAATATATAGGAGACTTCCAGCCGGATGCCCAAGTAAAAGGGTTTGCAGGCTGAAGCTTTATCGCCTTGATTTTGAGTAGTCTTTCTGCTAAAATCTGTTCTAACGTTTTCATTAATAGGACTTTTAGTAATTTACAACAATGATTCAGTTGCAAAAGTAGTGATTTGGAATGAATTTTACATTAAAAAACCATTACTTTTTAGTTAAAAATTTTAAGTTATAAGAAGGAAATAGTAAAAAACGGACTGAATTATCCATTTTATGAGGCGATAGCCAGTGTGAGAATACTGATTTTAACATTCTTACATTTCAACAGGGCTTGCGCGCAAGCTTCAAGAGTGGCTCCCGTGGTCAAAACGTCGTCAATCAGGAGAAGATGCTTATTCTCAAATAACTCCATATCCCGGATATCGAAAATCCCGGCTGTATTTTTCCAACGTTCATACACTCCTTTTTTCGTTTGCGTGACATTAGCTTTTTTCCGGTACAGGTTTTTTGTTTCCACCGGAATACCGGTGATACCGGAAACGCCCTGGGCCACTATCTCAGACTGATTGAATCCCCGTTTCCGGAGTTTTTTCCGGTGCAAAGGCACAGGAACAAGGAAATCAATGTCTTCAAAAAAACCGGAAGGCAACATTTCTTTCGCCAGAGATGCGCCGATCCATTCTCCCAGGTAAATATTTCCCCGGTATTTGATTTCCGCCACCAACTTTTGTCCCAATCCGGATTTGTTGTAATACAGATAAGCAGAAACTTTTTGAACAGGAATCTTTCCCAAAAACCGGTCCCGGGCAAGATTGTTCCCGTTCAAATGATAATTGGTTTTCGGAATTTTCAGAAAACATTCCAGACAGAAGAAATTTTCATTTTCCGTTAAAGCTTCCGAACATCCGATACACAATTTCGGATAAAAGAGCGCCCAAAGGTCTTTAAGTAAGTTCATTAAATTCATTTTATAAAAATATTGGCTAAACAATTTGAATTACAAGTACAAAAATAACTATATTTGTGGATAATTTAACAATAAACGAAAAGATATTATAATGAAAAGAATCGGTAGTCTTCTCCTTTTGCTTCTTTTGATTGGAAGCAACCTCATTGCCCAGGAAAAACAAGTTAAAAATGTCATCTTATTGATTCCCGACGGGACTTCTTTAAGCGCAGTTTCCGCCGCCCGTTGGTATCAGCGGTATAATCATCCCGAACTGCCCCATTTGAATTTGGATCCCTATCTTTGCGGAACCATTTTGACCTATTCATCCGATGCGCCTATCGGTGATTCGGCGCCTACTACTTCCTGTTATATGACGGGACATCCCAGCCGTGCCGGTTTTGTGGCTACTTATCCGCCTGCCGACTCGAAAAACGATATTGTACCGAACGATCCGGAAAGGGCCTACCAACCGATGATGACCTTGTTGGAAGCGGCCCGGATTACCCAAAATAAAGCCACCGGACTGGTTTTTACGTGTGAGTTTACCCATGCCACTCCGGCGGATTGCGCTTCACACAGTTATAACCGGGGAAATTATGAGTGGATTGCTCCTCAAATGGTTCATAATAATATAGATGTGGTACTTGGCGGCGGCGTAAAACTCCTGAATCCGGATATGAAAACGTATTTGGAACGGGAAGGTTATGGCGTTTTCCTGAATGATTTGAACAGTTTCCGAACGTATAACGGAAACAAGATGTGGGCTTTGTTCCGTGATATGGATATGCCGTACGAGCTTGACCGCGATCCTTCCCTGTATCCGTCTTTAGCGGAAATGGCCCGGAAAGCGATTGACAAACTGTCGGAAAATGAAAACGGTTTTATCCTGATGATTGAAGGAAGCAAGGTCGATTGGGCGGCCCATGCCAATGATGCAGCCGCTTTGATTACCGATATGGTTGCCTTTGATAAAGCGTGCGGCGTTGCGTTTGATTTTGCCGAAAAAAACGGGGAAACGCTGGTAGTGGTGGTTCCCGATCATGGAAACAGCGGATTCAGTATCGGAACAAAAAGATGCCCCGGATACTCCCACCTGAGCAAAGAGGAATTATTCGGCCCTGTTTCGCAATTCAAAACCAGTGTAGATGGTTTGATTGCCAAACTGCATGATACGGATGTGTCCCAATTGAAAGACGTGGTGTATGATTTGACCGGTATTTCATTGTCGGATGATGAATATACTCAAATATTGCAATGCAGCGACTACAATAGAAGTTCCCTTTCCGACGAAGAACGGATGAAAGGCTCTAAGCTGACCAAAGTGCTGGCAAACATGCTGACCGAGCATACCTGTTTTGGTTTCACAACGACCGGCCACACCGGCGAAGAAGTTTTCCTGGCCGTCTTTGACCCAAGAGCCGGTCAACGCCTGATGGGACATCATACCAATATCGAACTTCACCAATATCTGCGCAATGCCGCCGGATTAGGCGATTTGGATGCCTTAACCAACGAATATTTTGCCAAACACACGGATGTTTTTGCCGGATATCCCTATACCATTACGACTAAAAACGGGGTTCCGACATTGGAAGTAAAAAAGGATAAAAAGAATACATTGGAAATTCAAGCGGGCAGCAATATTTTGAAACACAACGGGAAAGAGGTTAAGCTGAGCAGTGTGGTTGTGCATGTGGATAAGAACAATACATTTTATTTGCCTAAGTCTCTAAAAGATTTATTTACAGTGAAATAAAGCACTTTGAATGTTCGGACTTCTATATTGAATGTCGTTCCAAAAAGTTATTTTTTACTAATTCCTTGGTAATTCAAAAAAAAGATATTACTTTTGCCAATTAAATAAACGATAAAAGGCTTTTATTACAAAATAGAAAGTATAGTATAAAGACATAATTCATTAAAAAAAGCGTTTGCTTTTATTCTTGTCTTAGAAATCTCGAAAATTTCAGATATTGCAAGAATAAGTTGATTAAACGCTCACGTAAATTCGTGGGCTTGACTTATTTGCAATATCGGGTATTCGAGAACCTCTAAGACAAATAAAGTTTGAGTCCCACGTTTTTTCATTTTAAATAACCGCTTCTTCGGGACTTGGAAGCATAAATTTCTACAGACATGCAGAACAAGTCATAGGAAATTGGCGGGCGTAAAGGTTCAATGGTTTTTCCCTCTCATTTTTTGACCAATTGAACGCGCCCGCCCATCACATAGGGTACAGGCA
>JAISKT010000226.1 GCA_031261295.1 Candidatus Symbiothrix sp.
ATGGTAAGAATGTCAAAGATCGTTTGTCCGCAAAGCTCGCGCTTTTGTTTTCGGACTAAAGATACTCAAAAATTGAGTATGGTATTTTCTTCTCGTTGTTCAAATCCTTTTTTTGCAAAAATACACACTTTAACGAGTTGTCCGGTTTTTCAGGAGTATTATAATGCATACTTAACCCTTTTGTGAGTCAACTTTTTTTAGCGAAAGACAACAAAAGCAATACTATATATATGTACTTTTTACTGTTCATAAATTCTCAAATTATTTTCGCTGTCCAAAACGCCTAAGTACTTCTCATTCGCCTGCGGGGCATCGGTAAAAAACAAAAATTTCTTTTCTTCCAATGGCTCATCATACCAAATTACTTCGCAGCTTTCCGTATCGAAAATGCCGACAGCACGATTTACCGCCTCACCTCTTCGCGCACCGACAAAATACAAATTTTTATCGTTCGGATAATAGCGACCGCATCTTATACGCCACGAACTCTGAAAATCTTCGCCAAAATCTTTTTTTATTTTTCCTTGCAAGGCATTTAAATCTATTTCAAAATAATAGCGGTAGGCAAATGCCTTGATAACACCGTTCTGTTCATCCAGATGACAGTCCAAGCCAATAAAATCACCTGCTTCTTTTTCTTTTAATCCCAAAAAATCAGTAATATCGTCTATATGATAAACCTTTTCTCCTGTTTCCACATCTATCCCAACCAAATGAGAAACGCTTATGTACAGCCATAATATATTGTTATAAACCCCTATGATTTGCCGAATTTCCGCTTTTATTTCTTCACCGCAATAGTTTTTATATGAAGGGAAATCGGAGACGGAGAATTGCCAAAGAAGATTTCCATTTTCTAAATCATATCGATTTAACGTTAATGTTAAATTTAGAACAAAGTTATCAACAATCTGCAATGCTGTTGATAGTTCCTTTTCCCACAACACTTTATTATGTCTGTAATCAAATATACCTATAGATTTAACACCGTTTTCCCTTGTGTAATAAACAAAAAAATTATTGTCTTGTTTTTGAATAATCAATCGCATATTGGTTGTAATATTCGTAAAACCCCAATCTTTATAAATACAAGATAATCTATTGACATCGTCAACTATTAGAACAGATTTATCAAAAGTTTCATATAAATATGTGGGTGAAAACAACAACTCAAAAACGCTGTTATCTTTATTATTAGGACTTACAACAATAAGTTGTTTGCTTTTTTTATTGACAGCAAAAATATTGTTTTTTGTCAACAAATAAGAAAAAATATTATCAATAAACATTTCATACATATTATTCTAATTTTATAAAATTAAACAATGAAGAA
Source organism: Candidatus Symbiothrix sp. (assembly GCA_031261295.1). Lineage (GTDB taxonomy): Bacteria > Bacteroidota > Bacteroidia > Bacteroidales > Azobacteroidaceae > Azobacteroides. The sequence continues at coordinate 1,334 of JAISKT010000226.1, forward strand.
TTATAAAAATCGGACTTATTACAATATTCTATTAATTCTTGATAATCATCTATATCAATTTTATTTCCGTTATAGGTGATTTTTTCAAATAACCTCGGATTTTTTTCAAATAATTCCTTAGCATTATTTTTAAACGCATTTTGGAATTTTCCCTTCACAAAGCCTATAGGGTCAGCAACGCCATCATTAACCAATTTCGTTTTATTGGCAATGTATTCAAACAAGTTTTTGTCTTTTTTATAACTTTCTATATAGCCTTTCAACTGTTCCAAACTGCTTCCGCTGCCAAATGTTTCCCAAGTGCTTTTTGACCAACTCTTCAATTCAAGCAATTTTTCAACTCCATCCTTAATCTTTATATCGGCTTCAAACCTCGCACCGCTTAAATAAAAACTTTCAAATTCCTGCACTTTACTTGCAAATCCGGTGCCTTGGCTTCTCAAATACTGCAGCGCAAAAGCCCCGCCGTCAGCCTTGTTGGCGTGAGCAGCCATTTCTGTTAAGAGTTTGTCAAATCCCGGCGTTTTAGAATAATTAGTAATGGCGAAATCCAAATCGTCAAGCACTTCATCAAAGTATTTCAGTCCGGCATTGCTGCCTGTTGTCGCACAAGTCCGGCAACGAATACCTGCTTCCGCCATTTTATCAATAATGGTAGAAATTTTAGTAGAATTAGCCTCTACAAATGCAGAGTTGTTTTTCAATAATCGGGCTGTTGCATTCAAAATCGCATCATCCTGCATTATTTGCGGGTGTTTGCTTAAAAATTGTGAGGCTTTTGTTAAACCTCCTCCATTAACAACCTCCTTGAAAAACGCAACTCTCTTTGTCTCATCAACTTCACTTAAAATACTTTTAATTTGCGAGTTGGTAATTTTCTTTCCCTTAACTGCCTCCGCAAAAGCGTCCAATTCCGTAATAGTAATAGGAGCATTATCAGAGAACTTAAAGAATTCCAACAATCTACCTCTGGTATAGGTAGTTGAGACTTTGGCAAGTTTTCCGTCGGCATTCAAAGTATGAACAAAGCCTCGGTAGAAGATTTTAGAATCCTTTGTCAATTGTGATGCCAATGCCCCTGCCCGCAATTCCCCCGAAGCTACTACCGGCAGGATAATGGTAGAACTGTAGAGCGCCATATTCACGGCATTTCCTCTTTTTGTGGCGTACATCAATCCGATAGCTTCAGGTACGGCATCAGCACTCCAAACGGAAGCAAGTAAGGAAGCAACATCTATTGTTCCGTACACAACAGGATCCACAGTACTCCAAGTGTCCTTATTATAGGTCTGGTCGAACGTATATTTCGGAGGTTGATTTTCTGTGCCTCCAAACACCACGTTCAAATCATTGATCCATTGCTCAAAATCATCTTTGAAAGCATAACCCGTTATATATTTGTTGGCCGTAAGTTCATCCAATTGCTTTTCCTTAAATTGAATAGAATTTTCAACTTCCTTCCAGTCGGAAGCATTGCCTTGATTGGCCCTGTCTATCAACTCGGCTCGCTGCAGGTCATATAATAACCGTTCGCTTTCATAATTCGGGTTTTCCGTATATACAGAGGTTCCCGTTTGTAGTGTTTGGGTAGCGCCCCGTTCCGGCAGGGTGAGTTTCTTGATGTCATCAAAATATTTATTGCTTTTTAGAATAATGGTTTTCACAAAACCATACCCCGGCTTGCTTTCTTTGCCGCTGTCTTCGGATTTAACCTGAATCGTTCCATCGGCATATCTCAATCCAAAATAAATAACATAAGGCTTATAAGTTTGTGTATAAACTTTTGTTATGAAATCTTCAACTTGGGTAGATGTTATGGATTCATATTGAACTACACCGGTACTCTCCATTCTGGAACTGACCGCCTTTATCTTACCTATGGCAGCAGTATTTATATCTATCCCTTTTGCGTAAACTCCCGGCATATAATGCGATACGGAAAAGTCTGTAATTCCTTCTCTGTTTTTAGCATCGAAATAGGGAACCGTAATCAATATTGCGTTTGTATTTTTCAGGTTACTGGCTTCATACACTTGTTTGGCATATTCATTCCAATTGCCTGACACTAAGAAATCTACTTTGGTATATACTACATATAGGTTAATTGGGTTGCCTTTTTCTATGGAATATTCCGACAAATACATTAGACGATGATCTAATTTATATAAATTGTCATCATTCAGATGAAGTACTTCTCCTACTGATATTTTTCCTAAATCGGAACGAGACATATCTGTGTTATAGGCATAACCCGAATTGTTTTTGGTAATAAGCGTATTTAATTGAGAAACCGAGTTCTTTATCTGTTCATCAGGCAATTTTCCTCCCTCAAGATAATTGACCGTCATCCCCACAGGAACATCCAGCGTTTTGATATCAAAGAAAGCGGAAGTATATGAACCCTGTGTAATTACCCCATCTGCTTCATCCCGTAAGGTATAGTCCAAATTTTCCAATAATAATACATCATTGTTTTGAGCTTGTTGTTTCAATAAATCTAATTCAACCGGTTTTGAAACATCCGAAACTGAAAAATTCGCAATATTATTTTTGTTGGAATCATTGCCCGTGGTAAAAATTCCCGCTCCGAAAACATCTCCTTTATCTTTATCCGTGGTAAAAAACAGACAAATAGCCTGAGTGCAATCGTTAATAGGATACGTTACGACTTTCGTTCTATCTCCATCAAGACAATAACCTATAAATTTTCCGGTTGCATTTTCCTCTGTAGCATAATACAAATCCCCTTTCTTTGTTTTAAAACCATCCAAACTTCCCAACGGAAAATAAGCGTTGTCCAAATTGCCTGTTTCTTTATTTCTCAAACGGGTAGCCGTACTAAAATAAACATTTTCTATTTCATTTGCAGGAAGGGTTATACAACGTCTGTCTGGAGTAAAGAAGGTATAATAACCGACATTTTCAAAATGAGACAATGCGTTTAGATTACTGCTAACATATTTCGCCTTTTCATCCCCCTTGAGCGGATTGGTAAACAAGGGCGGGGTATCCCATCACCTCCCACTGCCATTTCCCCAGATGCCCTCCATCCCGGTAGTCCATCAGGTTGTCGGCTACTTTGCCTTCCGCTATTCCCGTGCCGTCGAATGTATGCTGCAGTTTCCAGCGGCCGTGCCCCAGCTCATGCGCTACCGTCGTGTGGACCTTCTCTGCCGAACGGCTATTGACAAACACAAAGCCAAACTGTTTGCCGAGCGGCATAAAACCGGCTGCGTTCCGGTCGGCGCTGCCGCTATTATTCAGGATAAACACATAACTCGTCTTATCATCAATCGTTGGGTTCTCCTGCTTGTAAGCCGAAATCAAGGCGTTCATCTTCGAATTGTAATCATGGAAGAGACCGCTGCCCTTCTCAAAGAATTTCGTTACATCCCCCGGATAATCAAAATTCTCTACGTCTTTGATTGTCCAGCTGACTCCGACCGGATGGTAAATGTCGTCCAACCGCTTTTGCAAAGATTCTTTATTGACCGTGCCATTCACCTGAACCACCACCAACGGATTGGTTTGTTTTTCATAAGTGACTACATCCAGTTTGCCTAAGGTGTAGTATTTCGATTGGCTGTCGCCTTCCGGATGCAAGAAAGCCTTTCGGAAAAGGAAAGCTGCCGGCTTCCCTTTTCCAATAAGCTTGTATATAGATTACGAATATTTTAAAAATATTCGCAGATCATTTTTATAATTTATTTTTTATGGTAA
>JAISKT010000249.1 GCA_031261295.1 Candidatus Symbiothrix sp.
TCCGCCAAACGGTAAACATTGGCTTCGCGGGCGCGATAGTCACCCCCTTTGATGGTATCGTAAAACAAACGGTAAACAGAGTCGCCGTCGTTTTGATAATTCTTTGCGGCATTGATACCTCCCTGGGCAGCAATGGAGTGCGCCCGGCGGGGAGAATCCTGAATGCAGAAATTCAGTACATTGAAACCCAATTCCCCAAGGGAAGCGGCAGCCGAAGCGCCGGCCAACCCGGTTCCCACTACAATCACATCCAAGCGGCGTTTGTTGGCGGGATTCACCAATTTCTGGTGGTCTTTATAATTTGTCCACTTGTCGGCCAAGGGGCCTTGTGGTATTTTTGCTTCTAACTTTGTCATATTCTTTATTTTTTTTTAAGAATCTTAAGAATCTTAAGCTACTGTACCTTAAGATTATTTAGTTGAACAACCCGCGAATAGTGAAAAAAACCGGAACGACTGCAAAACCAATCATGATAACAGTCGAAACGATATTTGCTATGAATTTCAAGCGGGGAAACCAGGTTTTGTTATTCCAGCCTAAGGTTTGGAAACCGCTCCAGATACCGTGAGTCAAGTGGAGTGTAATCGCTACCAACCACAGAATGTAAATGAGGGAGTAAAGCGGATTGGAAAATAAACCGATTACCAATCCCGAACCTTTCGATACGGCTTCTTCCAGATGAAGAAGTTCCGCAAACTGCATTTTGTACCAGAAGTTCCATAGATGGATGACTAATCCCAAAAGGATGATTAATCCCAACACATACATGTTTTTAGCCGCCCATTCGGTTTTTGTTTGGTTGGAAGACGCATACTTGTCGGCGCCTCTTGCCTTTTGATTTTGCAGGGTAAGCCAAGTTGCATATCCGATATGGACCACCACACCGGCCGCCAAAACCAAAGTTGCAGCGACGGCGTACCAATTGGCTCCCAAAAATTCACATATCATATCATAAGCCTCAGCCGAAAAGACCAAAGTCAAATTCATGGACATGTGAAAAAGCAAAAACAAAACAAGGAAGATACCCGATATGCTCATGATAAGCTTCCTGCCAATAGAAGAATTTAATAGCCAATACATAGAATTTGTTTTTTATGTTAGTATTATAGATTCCTTTTGAAAAGAAAGTGCAAAAATAGCTCAAAAAAGCACAAGTAACAAGATTTATTGTATTTAAAATAATATTTTTATTACTACTTTTACAACATAAATAAGTCAAAAATAATAATTCCATGAAAATTGCCCAAATAATAGGAGCGCTCGAAGAATTTGCTCCCTTGCCTTTACAGGATGATTTCGACAATGCCGGCTTGCAGGTGGGAGATGTTTCACAAAAAGTCAAAGGCATTCTCTTGTGTCTCGATGTCACCGAGGAAGTGATGGACGAAGCGCTTGAACTGGATTGCAATTTGATTATTTCCCATCATCCGCTCCTCTTCAAACCGGTGCGGACGCTGACCGGGAAAACCTATATCGAACGGTGTGTCATAAAGGCCTGCAAAAACGACCTCGTGGTTTATTCCGCCCATACCAATTTAGATAATGTATGGGGAGGGGTGAATTTCCGGCTGGCCGAAAAAATCGGATTGCAAAATGTGCGGATACTGAAACCCCGGAAAGGCGGATTGTTAAAACTCGTTACGTTTGTTCCTTTGGAGCAAGCCGAAATGCTTCGAAGCGCCTTGTTCAATGCCGGAGCGGGAAGTATCGGCGATTACGATTCGTGCAGTTTTAATGCCGCCGGCGAAGGCACTTTCAGGGCGGGGGAAAATACCCGGCCTTTTGTGGGCGAACCCGGTGAATGGCATACGGAAAAAGAAATCCGCATCGAAACGATTCTGCCGGCTTACAAAAAAACGGCTGTCCTGCGCGCTTTGTTAGCCTCGCATCCGTATGAGGAACCGGCTTACGATTTTTATTCCTTGGATAATTCCTGGGACAGGGTTGGCTCAGGTGTGGTAGGCGAATTGCCTGCCGAAGAAGAGGCAGAATCGTTCCTGCAAAGGATAAAAACCATTTTCCAACTGAAAAGCCTGAAACATTCGCCTTTTACCGGAAAAATGATTCGTGAAGTGGCTATCTGCGGAGGCAGCGGCGCTTTCCTTATCCCGGACGCCATCGCTTACGGTGCAGATATTTTCCTGACCGGCGAAGCCAAATACAATGATTACTACGACGTGGAAAATCGGATCCTTTTGGCCGTTTTAGGCCATTATGAATCAGAACATTGCACAAAAGAGATTTTTTTTGATATTATCTCAAAAAAAATACCTAACTTTGCCTTTCATTTTTCAAATGTAAATACAAATCCCGTAAATTACATGTAATATCATATATGGCAAAGAAAGAAAAATCAACTGAGGAAAACGGAAAAAAGACGACTTCCCCTGTACAGGGAGTAGCTGCCGACAATATTGAAACACCCGCAACGGGTACAAAAAAAGAGGCGGACAGTACGGATTTATCTGCTGAGCAGAAATTAAAAAATCTCTACCAACTGCAATTGATGTTGTCGGAAATTGATAAGATTAAAACCCTTCGCGGGGAACTTCCTTTTGAAGTACAAGACTTGGAAGATGAAGTAGCCGGTCTTCAAACACGTATCAAAAATTTTCAATTGGATGCGAAAGATTTGGAAACCGCTATCGGTCAACAACGGATTAAGATTACGGATGCCAATAATTCAATCGCCAAATACCAGGCTCAATTGGATAATGTGCGCAACAATCGTGAATTCGACGGCTTATCCAAAGAAATTGAATACCAGGGATTGGAAGTGGAATTGGCGGAAAAACGCATCCGGGAATTTTCGCATGAAGAAAAAATCGTTGTGGACGAAATCGAAAAATGCAAACGGCTCTATACCGAACGTCAAGCCGATTTGAAATCCAAAAAAGAAGAATTAGACGAAATTATTTCCGAAACAAAGATTCAGGAAGAACAAATGCGGGAAAAAGTAAAAGTCCTCGAGACAACCATCGATCCCCGTCTGCTCACAGCCTTCAAACGCATCCGCAAAGGCGCCAGAAACGGATTGGCAGTGGTGTATATCCAACGGGATGCTTGCGGCGGTTGCTTCAACAAAATTCCGCCCCAAAAGCAATTAGACATCAAATCACGTAAAAAAACAATCGTCTGCGAACATTGCGGTCGAATCATTATCGACCCCGAACTCGCGGGAGTCGAATAAACTAAAAACTAAGAACTAAAAACTAAAAGTTGCGCGAAGCGCGGTAACAGGCGTCAGCCAACTTTTAGTTTTTAGTTTTTAGTTCTTAACTCTCTTCTTATGCATCCATTAGAACTTTTTCAATATTGTCCGAAGTGTGGGTCTTCCCGTTTCTTGGAAAACAATTTCAAGTCCAAGACGTGTGAGGGCTGCGGCTTTACCTATTATTTTAATTCGGCTACCTCAACGGCTGCGTTTATCACCGACAAAGACGGACGCTTGTTAGTGGCGCGCCGGGCCAAAGAGCCGGCCAAGGGGACATTGGATCTTCCGGGTGGATTTGTTGATTTATATGAAACGGCCGAAGAAGCCGTTCGGCGGGAAATACAGGAAGAAACCGGATTGAAAATAGATAATGTCCGGTATTTGTTTTCCCTTCCCAATATCTACGTCTATTCCGGTATGGATATGCACACCCTCGATTTATTTTTTGAATGTAAAAAAGAGGATTTATCCGGTTTCCGGGCTGCCGATGATGTAGCGGAACTGTATCTGCTGGACAAAAACGAAATCCAGCCGGAGTTATTCGGGTTGGACTCTATCCGCCAAGCAATTGAAATCTGGTTAGATAAATAAGGTTATCTTATATATACTACTGCTAAATAATTAAAAATAAATTATTTAGCAGTAGTTTTTTTAAAGAGAAGCAAACCGGATGATTGTTGTTCAAATTATTCTTTCTTGGCGCGCAGGCTATCCCAAATCAGATACCCTATCAAGGCTACATATACCAGTATGGCCGCCCATTGCGAACCGACTTTTTCCAGCCAGGCTTCGTTGGCCAGTTCGAGTCCGCTGAATTTCAGACCGACACTTACCACACCCATCAATGCGCCGCCTGCTATAAATCCGGAGGCCAACAAGGTGCCTCTATCGGTACGCGCTTTGTTCAAGGCCGCATCTTTGGAACGGCTGCCGACATACCACGAAATGGCGCCGCCTATCAATAAGGGCACATTCAATTCGATGGGGATAAACATACCCAAGGCAAAAGCCAGGGCCGGTATATTCAGGAAAGTGAGGATAATCGCCAACACCGCACCGATGCCGTACAACAACCAGGGTGCACCTGTGCCCGACATCAACGGGTCGATGACTGCCGCCATCGCATTGGCTTGCGGGGCTACCAAACTGTTTTCGCCGGTGAATCCGTAGGTTTTATTCAACACCATGATGACTCCGGCCACAGTGGCTGCCGAAACCAAGGCGCCCAGGAATTTCCATCCTTCCTGTTTGGCGGGCGTAGTTCCCAGCCAATAACCGATTTTCAAGTCGGTGATAAATCCGCCGGCCATAGACAGGGCTGTACAAACAACACCTCCCATAATCAACGCGGCCAACATGCCCGAAGTGCCTTTCAAACCGACTGCTACCAACACAACGGAGGCCAGAATCAAGGTCATCAGCGTCATGCCCGAAACGGGATTGGTGCCGACAATGGCAATGGCGTTGGCGGCTACTGTGGTAAACAAAAAGGCGATAATCGTCACCAGCAACCAGCCGACTAATGCGTACAGGACATTGTGGATAATACCGAAATAGAAGAATGTCAGAATCAACAGCAAAACCACAATGCTGGCAATGGAAATGAATTTCATGGATAAATCGCGTTGGGTGCGGAGAACGGCTTTTTGAGTTGCATCGCTTTTGCCTTTCAATTCCTTACCGGCCAGGCCCACCGCGCTTTTGATAACGCCCCACGATTTGACGATACCGATAATGCCGGCCATCGCGATACCACCTATTCCAATGGAACGGGCGTATTGTTTGAAAATCGTTTCGGGAGACATTGAGCCGATGGTGTCAACGATCGCAGGATTCCACATATCCAGCACATTTCCGCCCCAAATGCCGTTCATCACCGGAATAATGATGAACCAAACAAGGAAAGAACCGGCACAGATAATAGTGGCGTATTTTAATCCGACTATATAACCCAATCCGAGGATGGCGGCTCCTGAATTGATTTTGAATACCAACTTGAATTTTTCCGCCAGCGTTTCACCATAAGAAACGATGCGGGTGGAAATGACTTCGCTCCACCAACCGAAAGTGGCGCAGACAAAGTCGTACAGACCGCCAATGAGGCCTGCCACGATAAGCGGCTTGGCCTGGCTCCCGCCTTTTTCTCCCGAAATCAACACTTGCGTAGTAGCGGTGGCTTCAGGGAAAGGGTATTTGCCGTGCATATCCGATACGAAATATTTCCGGAACGGTATCAGGAAGAGAATACCGAGCAAACCTCCTAAGGCGGAACTCATAAACACTTGCCAGAAATCGACCGCCATATCGGGATACTTGGATTGCAGGATATAAATAGCGGGCAAGGTGAAGATGGCTCCCGCTACAATCACACCGGAACTGGAGCCGATGGATTGGATAATGACGTTTTCGCCCAAGGCGTTTTTTCTTTTCAGGGAACTGGACAGTCCCACGGCGATAATGGCGATGGGGATGGCGGCTTCAAAAACCTGCCCTACTTTCAGTCCTAAGTAAGCGGCGGCAGCGGAAAAAAGGATGGCCATCAGAATTCCCCAGACGACAGACCAGGGCGTTACTTCTTTATACGTTTTGTGTGGAGACATTACAGGCTCGTATTTCTCCCCCGGCTTCAACTCCCGGCTTGCGTTATCAGGCAATCCCGGTAATTTTTCATGTTGTGTATTCATTTTATTAATATTTAGTTAATCGTAAAGCTGTCTAAAAAGTCTTCTGTCATTGCGGGCTTGACCCGCAATCTCCTGAAAATCGTTAATAGTTATTATTCAATATTTTGCATCTTTAGTTTTTAACGAACATCTTGGGATTGCGGGTCAAGCCCGCAATGACAGAAGACTTTTGGACAGCCTCAACGGCAAAAGTATGAAAAATTTCAGGATTTTAATATAATTAACAATATAAAAATGACTTGTTCGTTAATTAATTGTGGTTAAAGATAAGAAAACATGAAGATTCAATCCTTTATTTGCTTTGCTTTTTGCTTTTTGCTTTTCAGTTGTTCCGGTAAAAAAGCTTACGGAGAACCCGGTTCCGACTTGGAAATCATCCGGTTGGACGAAAGCCTCTATCATTATCTTATTCAAAACGAAAGTGACGAAGTTTTGTCCGGATATAAGCCGTTTCTGGACGAATACGGGGAAAAAGTCATCTACATCGGGGCATCCGATTCCCTTGGTTTTTACGAACGGCTGCGGACATTTTTTGCCGAACCGACACTGATGGAATTGTATAAGGAGGAACAAGCCCGGTTTGCGGATATTACCGGTATGAATGAGGAATTGGCTTACGGCATGAAAACCTTGTTAGCCGAATTTCCGCTCCTCAAGCAACCCAAGATTTATATGCACGTTTCCGGTTTGAACCAGAATGTGATTGTCACCGATGAAATCCTGTCTTTATCCGCCGACAAATACTTGGGAGCGGATTATCCGCTTTATGCGAATTTTTTCTACGATTATCAACGACAATTGATGTCGCCCGACCGGATGTCGCCCGATTATCTCCTTGGATTTATGATGGCCAACTTCCCGTTTGCAGGAAACGGAGAAATATTATTGGACCGGATGCTGTATGAAGGTAAATTGAGGTATATCCTGTCCCGCCTGATTCCCAACCGGGAAGTGTGGGAGTATGTGGGTTACAATGAAAAACAATATGCCTGGTGTACGAGCCACCAGGCACGCATTTGGAAATCTATATTAGAAAACAAGCATCTGTTTACGCCCAATTATGTTACGACTTCGCAATATCTGAAGGACGCGCCCTATACCGCATCGCTTCCGGCGGAATCACCGGGAAAAGTGGGGGTATGGCTGGGGTACCGGATTATCGTTGCCTATATGGACAAACATCCGCAGACGTCCCTGCAGGAGTTAATGAATCGAACAGATTATGAAGAACTGCTGAAACAATCGAAGTACAAACCCTGACCGTCAGTTTTGGGCCAACCGGTTGCCTTTCCCTTTTGTTCCGTCCGGCAAGTTCAAATCGCCGATTTGGCAATCGCTGACATTCAGTGTCCCGTCATGACGAAGGACAGAAGCCAGGTTCTTGCTGTTGACATTATTCCCTATCATACTGTTGACAATACTTACCGAACCGATTTCCGAATGGACAAATACGCCTGAACCGTTTTCCCCAGCGGAATTATGAGTGAACGTACCATTCTCCAGCACAATATTTCCACCGTAATAAGTTCCGGCCGATAGCCCGCCGCCGGTGATATGCGCCAGGTTATTTGAAACCGTATTGCCGGAAATAGTAATCTCTCCGCCCAAGAATGTAACGGCATAAATTCCACCGCCATAATCCGCCTCATTGTTTGACAATGTATTGCGGGTCAACGTCAAAGCAGTCGTTTTGGCATCCCCTCCGGAGAAGACATAAATTCCACCTCCGTATTCAGCCGAATTATCTTCAAACAAGTTACCTGTCAGGTCAATCGTACCGGCGCCGGGCACAGAAGCGATGCTTGAAACGCCACCTCCGTATTCAGCGGCATTATCCATAAAAGTATTTCCGGTCAGGATAATTTGGCTGTTTTTATGCGTAAGCGCCGTCACCCCGCCTCCGGAATGCCGTTCAACGGGTAAGCCTTTCACATAAAGCGAGCCTTCGCCGCGGGCATTCCCGCCGGTGATGGTAAACCCGTCCAAATGCAGTGTTTCACCGCGGTCGGCCACTGCCACCACCACGTGATAAGCTTTCTTGTCATTATTCAAGTGGCCGCTCAACAGCGTCTGATTTACTTTCGGATTACGGGAATCCAACCGGTTGCCGGTTTGATTATTCACGTTAGCAGGAAAGCCTCCATATAGTTTTACATTCCCTTTCAGGACAAAAGCATTATCGGGGTTGCCTTTGTCAATCACCTGCAATGCAGTGACATTACGATTGGGTTCGTAAGTACCTGCAGCCACCCATATTTCATCTCCGGGATTTGAGTGGTTGATGACAGCTTGAAGATCAGAACAAGCTGTTTCCCAACTCGTTGCGTTTGCGGCATCCTTCGCCTCCGTCCCATCGGATTTTACATACCACACCGTTGCATTTAGTCCGGTAATGGTATAAAAAATACATAAAGCAAGAATGGTTAATTTTTTCATAACATTGAAATTTAATAAATTAATACAACACGAACACACTACCTGGTATCTTTATTTTGATCAAAATACAGACTTGGTTCTATAAATATAACAGCGGAAAATTGCAAAGGTTTTTTAAAAGATTGTCACATATTGTCCATAGATACGGATTTTTGAATATTATAAATAAGGAATAACTTTTTCCAATTGGTTTCCCCGCGAACCTTTGATCAGAATAAAATAGCCTGACAGAGAGGTAGTTTGCAAATAAGCCAGTAAATCATCTGTTTTAGAAAAAACTTGCCATTCGGGATTTAAAGAGGAACATTCTTTAAAATTTTCACCGACCAACCATACTTTATCCATTTTCTTTTCGGGCGAAGAAAGGGATTCTACTAATTTCTGATGTTCTTCTTTATTGTAATTTCCCAGTTCTTTCATTTCACCCAATATAACCATTTTAGGGGAAACATCCAACGATTTGAAATTATCCAACGCGGCTTGCATACTGCTGGGATTGGCATTATACGCATCAATGATCAACTCATTTTTTCCGGTTTTTTGGTTTTGGGAACGGTTATTCGTTGGGATATAGCTTGCAATGGAATCGTTGATTTTCTCGTCTTCCACGCCAAAATAATTCGCTACACAAATAGCAGCCAACACATTTTCAAAATTATAACTTCCCACCAAATGAGTTAGTATTTTATTATTTCCTTCATTTTTTTCATTTTTCCATTCGAATGCCAATGTAGGAGCTGACGCTGTAATTTTACCCTGAATAAAAGCCTCTGAACTTGTTCCATAATACACCATGGACAAATAAGCATACAAATCTTTCAAAATCAGGTTGTCCGAATTCCCGAAAACCGTTCCGCCTTTTTCCCGGAGGAAATCATAGAGTTCGGTTTTTGTGCGGACAACTCCTTCTAAAGAGCCGAATCCTTCCAAGTGCGCTTTTCCCACATTGGTGATCAACCCGTAATCAGGCTCTGCCATCAGGCAAAGTTCACGAATTTCCCTCGGATGATTTGCACCCATTTCAATAACGGCAAATTCATGTTCGGGCTTTAATTGCAGCAAAGTCAGAGGTACGCCGATATGATTATTCAGATTGCCTTGCGTATAAAGCGTTTTGTATTTGGAAGATAAAGCAGTTGCAATGAGTTCTTTCGTTGTGGTTTTGCCATTTGTTCCGGTAATCGCAATCACGGTCGCATTCATTTGCCGGCGGTGATAATTGGCCAGATTTTGCAAAGTTTGAAGTACATTATCCACTTGGATTATCCGTTCATCTGCCGATAAATCGCTTCTATCTCCCACAGCATAAGCGACTCCGGCAGTCAGCGTTTGTTCAATATAATCGTTCCCGTCGAATTTATCGCCTTTTAAGGCAAAAAAGAGAGAACCCTCCGGACAATGGCGGCTGTCGGTCGTAATAACCGGATGTTGCCGGAAGATTTCGTATAATTGCTCGATGCTCATAATCTAATAGAATAAATGATTTGCGGAACAAAGATAAAAAATAGCCTTGATTACTGCACAAAAATTCCTACTTTTGTAACCTGAATTTAGATAAAAAACAGATGACAAGTAATATAAAAGGCGAATTGATGGATTTTGACTCTCCTAAAGTCATGGGAATCCTGAATATCACTCCCGATTCTTTTTACTCCGGCAGCCGCAAGCAGACCGAAAAGGAGATTGCCGAACGGGTAATCCAAATCGTGGAAGAAGGTGCGGATATGATTGACGTGGGCGGCTATTCGTCCCGGCCGAGCGCTGTATTTGTCAGTGAAGCGGAAGAAATGGACCGTTTGCGATTCGGTCTGGAAATCCTTTTCCGCGAAGCGCCCGATGCGATTGTTTCCATTGATACTTTCCGGGCAAATGTAGCCCGTGAATGTGTGGAAAAATTCGGAGCGGCTATCATTAATGATATTTCAGCCGGAGAATTGGATGCGGAAATGTTTGATACCGTAGCTGCATTGCAGGTTCCTTATATCATCATGCACATGCGGGGAACCCCACAAACGATGATGGAATACACGCAATACGATAACCTGATGCCGGATATTTTACTTTATTTCGCCGAAAAAATTTCTATCCTGAATCAAAAAGGAGTGAATGATATTTGGGTCGATCCGGGCTTCGGTTTCAGTAAAACGACCGGACAAAATTATGAAGTTTTGAATAAATTGAAACAATTTACTATCTTTGAGTTTCCCATCCTGGTGGGGTTTTCGCGGAAAACCATGATCCGGGAAGTGATCGGGGTTTCTTCGGAGGAAGCATTGACGGGAACAACGGCTTTGAACATGTTTTCATTGACTCAGGAAGCCAATATCATCCGGGTGCACGATGTAAAAGATGCCGTTCAAACGGTTCAATTATACAATAAAATAAAACAATGTTGATTCATTTTGGTATAAAAGACGCAATAGACATCCTTTTGGTTGCTTTTTTTCTGTATGAGATTTATCTCCTGATGAAAAAAACCGGAACGAAAGCCATCTTTTTGGGCGTATTGGCTTTCATCGCTATCTGGTTATTGGTGTACCAGGTATTCGAAATGCGTTTGATGGGCGCCATCCTGAATCAATTTGTCAACATCGGGTTCATCCTTTTAGCCATTGTTTTTCAAAAAGAAATACGGGAATTCCTTCAAGCCTTGGGTTCCAATAAAGGAATAAAATTTATTACCAAATTATTCAAACCCCAGGGAGAAGGCCGGGTAGAAGATAATATTTCGTATATCATGCCGATTGTAATGGCTTCCATGGACATGGCCAAACGAAAAGAAGGCGCTTTGATTGCCATTCAACAAGACATTCCGTTGGATACTTTCATCCAAACGGGCGAGGAGATTAACGCTAATATCAGCACCCGTTTAATTGAAAATATCTTCTTCAAAAACAGTCCATTGCACGACGGAGCTATGATTATTGTCGGGAAGAAAATCAAAGCGGCCGCCTGTATCCTTCCCGTTTCCCAACGGCAAGACATCCCCAAACGATATGGTTTGCGTCATCGTTCGGCGTTGGGATTATCTGAAGAAACCGATGCCAAGGTGATTATTGTTTCCGAAGAAACCGGCAAAATTTCCCTTGCCTACAAAGGCCAGCTGCAATCCAATATATCGGCGGAAGAATTACAAAACATACTCATCACAAAGGATTAAATTTTTGTAATTTATTTCCATTTTTCTCTCAAAAAGTTCATTTATTCGCCCCGAAATTGTACTTTTGCACTCGAAAATGCGTTAGAGATAAAAACATACAAATAATTTATAAAATTATGGCAAAAGTAACTGTAGTAGGCGCCGGAAATGTAGGCGCTACTTGTGCAAATGTACTTGCATTCAACAAAATTGCTGACACGGTAGTAATGCTTGACGTAAAACAAGGCGTGGCAGAAGGTAAAGCAATTGATATGTTGCAAACCGCTCAAACCTTAGGTTTTGAAACCAATGTAATCGGTGTAACCAATGATTATGCCGCAACGGCTAATTCGGATGTAGTGGTCGTTACTTCAGGCATTCCCCGCAAACCGGGCATGACTCGCGAAGAATTGATCGGTACCAATGCAAACATCGTTAAAAGCGTGGTTTCCCAATGTCTGAATTATTCACCGGATGCCGTATTCGTGATTATCTCCAATCCGATGGATACGATGACTTATCTGACGTTGAAAGCGACAGGTCTCCCCAAAAACAAAGTGATTGGCATGGGCGGCGCATTGGACAGCTCCCGTTTCAAATATTATTTGAGAACCGCATTGAATGCCAATCCATCTGAAATAGAAGCTCTTGTAATCGGCGGACACGGCGATACGACCATGATTCCTCTCAAACGTTTAGCTACCAACAACGGAACTCCGGTTTCCGAATTATTGGATGAAGCCGCATTGGATAAAGTGGTGGCCGACACAATGGTGGGCGGCGCTACCTTAACCGGCTTATTGGGAACTTCCGCCTGGTATGCTCCGGGAGCGGCAGGCGCTTATGTAGTAGCCTCTATCGTCAACAATTACAGACGTTTAATCCCTTCTTGCGTTTATCTGGAAGGTGAATACGGACAAAGCGACATCTGCATCGGCGTTCCGGCAATCATTGGCCGCAACGGAGTGGAAGCCATTGTTGATGTTAAATTAACCGAAGAAGAAAAAGCATTATTCGAAAAAAGCGCAGACGCTGTTCGCAAAACAAACGAAATCTTGAAAGAAATCAAAGTGCTGTAAGAGTTAAAAACTAAGAACTAAAAACTAAAAGTTGCGCGAAGCGCGGTTATAGGCGTCAGCTAACTTTTAGTTTTTAGTTCTTAGTTTTTAGTTTTTTATTACCTTTGCAATATGATTGATATCACATATAAAGGCATTATCATCGGAATATTGGTATCTGCTCCTATGGGGCCTATTGGTATATTGTGTATTCAACGGACTCTGTATAAGGGGCGTTGGCATGGTTTTTTCTCCGGGGTGGGCGCTGCATTTTCCGATCTTTTTTATGCGGTAATTACGTGTATGGGGATGGGGATTGTTGTCAGTTTTGTGGAAGATAACCAATCCGTATTACAAATTGTAGGAAGTATTTTACTGATGCTGTACGGTATTTATACTTTTCGTACCAATCCTTCCAAAAACCTGAAAAAAACTAAAGAAGGCATCAAGACAAATTCCTATTCACAAGATACGGCCACGGCCTTTCTCCTGACGTTTTCCAACCCGCTTATCCTCTTTTTATATATTGCCCTTTTTGCCCGTTTTAATTTTATTTTACCGGATGAAAAATTGTACTCGATGATATTGGGATTGCTCAGTATCTTCCTTGGCGCCTTGTGCTGGTGGTTCACCATCACTTATTTTGTAGGTAAACTCCGTAAAATTTTTAACGTACGCGGCTTGTGGATCATGAACCGGATTATGGGTTCTGTTATTATTGTTTTGTCCGTATTAGGAATTGTATTTTCTGTTTGGGATTTGTATTATAAGTGATTACGGAAATACCGGATGCGATGCTAAATACGCATTGTAATACCGTTCATCACCGGTTACTTCCTCTCCCAGCCAATCCGGTTTGTCAAATTCCTCCTGTTCCGATTCCAGTTCCAGTTCCGCAATAATCAATCCTTCGTGGACGCCGTGAAATACATCCACTTCAAACAAGTGGTTTTTAAAAGGCACATAATTCCGCTCTTTTTCAATAAACCCCGGTTGCGCCAGTTCCAACATCACTTGCGCATCGGCTAAAGGAATAGGATATTCAAATTCGAGGCGGGAAAAACCGTTTTCATTTGCGGCGCCCTTGATGGTCAAAAAAGCGTTTTCGCCTTTTATCCGGATACGAACCGTCCGTTCCAACGTAGATACTAAATAAGCCTGGACAATCCGTTCTTTTTTCACTACCTGCGGATAAAAATCGCCTTTCACCAGAAATTTCCGCTCGATCTCAATGTTGTTTCCCCCCATTTATTTCATTATTTTAATTTCTTCATTTCTTTCATTTCACCGTTACCATCGTTGCCCCAAATCCGTATTCTATAAAAGAGGCATCCTGTACCGGACATTGTTTGTGTTTGATTTTCAATTCGGAAAGAACGGCGTTGCGCAAAACGCCTTCGCCTTTTCCATGAATAAATACAATTTTCTGTCCTTTCTTGTTTTTATTTTCCTCCATTACCTGACGAAATTTGTCCAATTGAATGTTCAGGATATCCGCATTACTCAATCCGGCAGTTGTATCCAACAATTGGTCGATATGCAAATCCACTTCGATAATTTGCGGCGTTTTATCTTTTTTGACTAATACCGGTTTTTTAGGCGAAAGGTCAATAACCGCTTTTTGCGTCATGGCTTCCTGCAAATCGGAAGCGGAAATCAGCAACTCGCGGGCCGCCGAATCATTTGTAACGACCGGATAAATCAGGGCTTCGTCTTCAAAAAAATCGTTTTCCCGGAAACTGTGCAACTTGTAGAATTTCATCGCATCCAAACGCAATTCCACACTGTACGCATTCTTCAAACTGTAGGGTTTATCCTTTTTGAAAGCAATAAATTGGACGCAGACTTTCTCCAATTCGTTGAGTTGCGTTTTTGTAAATTCCTCAATGAAAAGCCTTGTATTGGGTTCAATCAATTCGTTACACCGGCTCACCCAAGCGTTATTTTGCCGGCTCATATAATTGAAAAACAAGTAATAATTACTGTCGTTGACCAAGAAAGCCTCATAATTGCATTTGCCCAGATTTTTGATGTCGATAGGCAGATACGCCAGGTAAACATTCAACCGGTCGCCGCCGGCCATTTCTACAATTTCGTATTTTTCTTCCTTGGGTTTTTCCGTTACCGGTGGAATTTCCACTTTTTCAACCGCTTTTTGCGAAGCGCTTTTCACTTGCAAGTTGCTTTCTCCCACCACAATACATTCCCGAATGAGTACCGGTGTTTCAAATCCGTCTTCCTCTTCGACAATCACAAGTTCCTTATTCTTAAACTGACGGACAATTCCTCCGCCGACTGCATTCAAAAAACGTACTTTATCTCCTATTTTCATATTGACAAAAGTAAGACTTTTTTTATACATTTACGCTAAAATAGCTTGGTTAAGTGAAAACATACCGCTATTTACTATTTAAACCCGAAGCATTGCCGCCGGAGATATATTTAATTCCATGCAAAGCAACCTGGCCACTTTCAAAGTCGGCTCGGAACGCCCTGCGATATAATCATTGATGCGTGATGGACTAACCCCTATGTATCCGGCTAATTCCCTTTGTGTCATTCCGTTCTCTTCCAAAGACAACGCTATCAACTCGGATACGGTTGGTTGTTCTATCGGATAATGTTCTTCTTCGTATTCCCAGACAATATCTGAAATCAGGTCAAGTTCGATGGCATTTTTGTCATTAGCAGGAGTATTCTCGCCGACCAAAGGCAATAAATCTTCCATTCTCGCCAAAGCAAATTCGTATTGTTCTTTTGTAATTTTATTTTTGCTCATAACTTTTCATTTAAATGGTTGAACAATCTATCTTATCATATTCCTTGTGAGTGCCTACAAATCGAACAAAAATTTTACTAATCGTAAACTTTATGACAACAACCAATCTATAATTATTCCCCTTAATATTAAACACATAATGTTGATTCCCAACATAGTCGGTAGATGGAAAATCCACCTTTATGTCCGACCAATTTTTCCATTCGGCATGTACGGTTATGTGATACCAGCGTTCAAGAGCTACTTTTGCATCTTCGTATCCTTTTGTTTCATAGAACTCTTTTAATTTTGTTCGTGATATAACTCTCATTCGTGATTTATTTGAT
>JAISKT010000257.1 GCA_031261295.1 Candidatus Symbiothrix sp.
CCGGTACCGCCATTGTGCGTATAAACCCGCTGTGCCGCCGTGTTATAAACCATCATCCCCAACTGGCACAACGCACCGGATGCCGGGAGCGTGGAAACTTGTGGCAACAACAATCCCAAGTTGTCCGGATTGGTCAAATCCAGGACAGCCCCGGGATCGGGATCGTCCGTACTCGTACCTCCAATTTTGACTTGTGCATTTGCACTTGCCGCACTCAAAACAATGAGCGTCAGCATTAAAAATAGATTCTTTCTCATATACTACTTTATAATTATTAATTTTGTATTTCGTATTACGAGGCGTGTTAACCCGCCTGCTTGTTAACTTGTTTACTTAAAAACAGGAAAGAGCTGTCCATCAATAAATTAATTTATAAAACTAAGACATCGTGAGAAACGATGGACGCTCTTATCCTGCGGGGGTAGCAGACGCGTTCAATAACTAAAAATGAGAGTGAAAAACGATTGAACCACTACGTCCGCTAAGTTCCTATGACTTGTTTTGCATGTCTGTAGAATTTATGCCTCCAAGTCCCTGAGAAGCGGTTATTTAAAATAAAAAAACGTGGGACTAATAACTTTATTTGTATTCGAGGTTTTCGACGACCCATGTTCACAAATAAGTTAAAACCCACGCATTCACGTGAGCGCTTACTTATTTATTCTTGTGAACATTGAAACTGTCGAAATTTCGAATACAAGAATAAAAGCTAACGCTTTTTCTTTTAATGAATTATGTCTTTATAATGTACTTTCTATTTTGTAATAAACCTTTTTTTGTCTATTTAATTGGCAAAAGTAATATCTTTTTTCGGATAAACCAAGGAATTATCAAAATTTAACGAAAACACGACGCGTAGAAAGGAATGAGATAAGTCAGGCAACCGGGAAATTCCCGTTCCAAATTCTCCGAACGATCAAAAATCCCGAATACCGATGAACCCGATCCGGACATGCTTGCATAAAGAGCGCCGGTTTGATACAATTTCTGTTTGATTTTTTCGATTTCAGGAAATTTTACAAATACACTGTTTTCAAAATCATTGACCAACAGCTCTTTCCATTCGGCTACCGGCGATTGGATAATATCCGGAATGGATTTTACAGGCAATTGGGGTTTTACATGCGCATAGGCTTCTTGGGTGGATACATGAATATCCGGTTTAATCAAAACTAAATAATATCCTTTTAATGAAACAGTTACCGGTGTAAAAATATTTCCTGTTCCTTCGGCAAATACCGGCCGGTTTTGAATAAAAAAAGGACAATCGGCTCCAATGGATTGAGCGTATGCTTCCAATTGCCGGACAGACAAATGCAATCCGGCAAAATCATTCAGGAGTTTCAGCATAAAAGCGGCATCGGCCGAACCACCCCCTAATCCCGCTCCAAACGGAATCGCTTTATGCAGGTAAATATCAATTTCGGGAATTTCATAGTGCGCTTTCAGCAGGTTATAGGCTTTTATCACCAAATTTTTTTGAGGATCCTCCCCGACCGGTATCCCTGTCTGGGTGAATACGCCTTTTTCGCCTTTGGCCGGAACAATTTCCAAAGCATCGCACAGTTGAATCGGATAAAAAACCGTTTCAATATTATGGTAACCGTCAGGCCTTTTGGAAACGACATTCAAACCGAGATTTATTTTTGCATTGGGAAAAGAAATCATATTTTTATTATGAATTTATTAAATGCAAAGTTAATTTTAATTCTCAATTTTAATTACATTTGCGCTATGAAAAATTTCAAAACACTTCGAATCATTTACCGGGAACTGCTTGACGAAAAATTAGTTTTCCAAA
This sequence comes from Candidatus Symbiothrix sp., assembly GCA_031261295.1. Lineage (GTDB taxonomy): Bacteria > Bacteroidota > Bacteroidia > Bacteroidales > Azobacteroidaceae > Azobacteroides. The sequence goes on from JAISKT010000257.1 coordinate 1,802, forward strand.
CGCCTGAAAATGAAACTGTATTCCTGCATTGCAACGAACAGCAACGGCAGGAATTAGCTGCTCTATCCCCTACCCTGCAATCCGGGAATATATTTAATTTGCTGAATGCAAAAGAAATAGAAGAAAATCACTGGGAAGCCGAATGTATCGTGTTTGAACCGGATTACCTGATCGACATCAGTTCGTTGGCCGAATGTTTCAAGCCTTACGGCCATCATCCGCTCAATTACATTCTCTCGCGATTGCAATCCAAAGCTACGACTTCTCCTATATTATTAGGTAACACGGCCAATTTTTTCATGGATGAATTTGTTTATGAAGATGCAGACCGGCCGGTCGATTATTTGTCTTCCCTGAAAAAATTATTCCAAACGTCCGCTTTTGAATTTACTGCTTGCGAAGACCTGAAAAATCCGAAGTTGGAAAACGATTTTTTCACGCTTTGCCAAAAGCATTTCAATCATATCCGGTACGCCGTAAACACTTTTTTCCCCAAGGCGGGCATCGACCGGGAAAAGATTGTCCTGGAGCCGTCTTTCGTTTCCAATGCCTTGGGTTTGCAAGGACGTCTGGACATCCTGATGCACGATTATTCCGCTTTCATCGAATTGAAATCGGGAAAAGCCGTCGAAGATTTTCGTACCGGAGGCCAATTCATTAAAGCGGGCGAAAACCATTATATCCAGATGATTTTGTATCTGGCTGTTTTGGAATTCAATTTAAATTTGCCGGCCGATACGATTCAATCGTATCTCCTGTATTCCAAATATCCGGTTTTGAGCAGGGAGCAGCATTCCCGGAAACATTTACAGGCTGCTTTATCGCTTCGGAATCAAATCGTTGCGGGCGAACAGGCGATTCAAAAGGCCAATGATTCCGCTTTCACCGGCGAACTGTTAACCGGAATCAATTCCCGCAACCTGAATACCGAACAGCTCTCCGGCAAATTATTCGATAATTACCTGGCTCCTCATATAGATGCTTTCCAAAAAGGTTTTTTTCAATTACAGGAACATGAAAAAACGTATTTCCTGCGGCTTTATACGTTTATTACCAAAGAATTATGGTTGTCCAAAGCGGGCGAACGGGAATACGAAGGAATCAAAAAAGCGTCTGTCCTGTGGAACGCTTCTTTCAAGGATAAATTGATAGCCGGCGAGATTCTATACGATTTGAAAATACTTGATAATCAAGCGGATTCCGAATCACATTCAATTATTTTGGAAATTCCCGCCTACAAAGATTTATACTTGCCCAATTTCCGGCCGGGCGATGCGGTCGTCCTGTATGAACGGAATACAACTTCCGATACGGTAAACAACCGGCAGGTTTTCAAAGGTTCCATTGAATCACAGGAAAATAATCAATTGAAAATACGGCTTCGTTACCGGCAGAAAAACCGGTTGGTATGGAATCCGGCTTCGCTGTACGCCGTCGAACATGATTATATGGATTCTGTCTATACGGGAATGTTCCGCGGATTGGCTTGTTTTATAAATGCCAATCAAGACCGGAAAGACTTGATAGCCCCTCCCCCAGCCCCTCCCCACAAGGGAGGGGAGAGGCTGACGCCAGTTACCGCGCTTTGCGCCCCCCCTCCCTTGTGGGGAGGGGCCGGGGGAGGGGCTTTTCTTTTGGTTGGCCCACCGGGAACCGGGAAAACCTCCATTGCCTTGAAGCAAATGGTGGAAACCGAAATCAAAAAGAACACCTCCAATATCCTGCTCTTGTCCTACACCAACCGCGCTGTGGACGAGATTTGCAAAGCTTTGACCGATATTCATGAATCGCTTCCGTTTATCCGCATCGGGAATGAACTGAATTGTGCGCCGGAATTTCGGAAGTACCTGTTGGAAAACCGCTTGGACAATTGCAGCAAACGAAGCGAAGTGTCGGAAGTCATTCGCCGTTGCCGGATTTTCGTTGGAACGGTTGCCTCCATCTGGAACAAACCGGAACTTTTCCAACTCAAACAATTTGATTTGGCCATCATTGACGAAGCCACCCAATTGTTGGAGCCGCATCTGTTAGGCGTTTTGTGTGCGAAATGCAGTACCGGGGAAAATGCCATCCGGCGTTTTGTCCTAATCGGCGACCACAAACAGTTGCCCGCGGTCATTCTACAAACCAAAGAGGAAAGTAAAGTAAACGAGCCGAGCTTGAATGAAATGGGATTGACCAATCTGAGCGACTCGCTGTTTGAGCGCTTGTACCGGAAATATACCAAAGAAGGCCTGACCGAGCGCATCGGGATACTTTCCAAGCAAGGCCGGATGCATCCGGATATTTCCGCTTTTCCTTCGGAATACTTTTACGAAGGCCGTTTAGGAAGTGTGGGATTGCCACACCAAATCGAAGAATGGACACATCGTAGCCGCTTGAATTTCTTTCCGGTACAACCTTCCGGACAGGATTTCTCCGATAAAACCAACGGGAACGAAGCGAACAAAGTAGTGGCCATTTGCCGGGAACTGTATCAAGATTGTACGGACAATCAACTGGATTTCAATCCGCAAAGCATTGGGATTATCACGCCTTACCGCAATCAAATCGCGCTGATACGCAAGCAATTGCAGGAAACAGGCATCGATGCTTTTTCCAATATCTTAGTCGATACGGTCGAACGTTTCCAAGGGAGCCAGCGGGACACAATCATCTATTCTTTCTGCGTAAAAACAGAAAGACAATTGGCAGCCTTACCCAATATCATGGAAGAAAACGGAAAAATGATTGACCGGAAATTGAATGTAGCGCTTACACGAGCCAAAAAGCAGTTATTCATAATCGGAAACGAATCGCTTTTATCTAAAAATCCGCTATACAGTCAGTTAATCAATCACATTAAAAAAACAGCATCAGATTCGATCCAATGAAACCTCGCTTTCGTCCACCGGATCATCGGCTTTGACAAAAACCGAACTCAATTCGTATAACAAATACAGCGGGAAAAATACAATAGATAAGGTAAACGGATCGCTCGAAGGCGTGATCACTGCCGCGGCAATCAGCAAGATCACAATGGCGTATTTGCGGTATTTTTTAAAGAAAGATTTTTTCAAAATACCGATTTTCGATAACATCCAGGAAATCAAGGGCATTTCAAATACCAAGCCCATGACAAAAATCAACATAATGAAATTGTCCATGTAGGAATCTAATGACAACTGATTATCAATCAAAGCGCTTAATTGATAGGTATATAAAAAACGCAAAGTCATCGGGAAAACCATTCCGTATCCAACCAAGCATCCGATAAAAAACATAATGCTCCCGAACAGGAATACCCAACGGACACTTTTCTTTTCATGTTCGTACAAGGCCGGACTGATAAAACGCCAGACTTCAAACAGCAGGTAAGGACAGGTCAATATCAACGCAAACCAGAAAGAGGTGCTCATGTGCGTAAAAAACTGGGAAGCTAATTTGATATTAATCAGGCTGATCGTTACATTATCATCACAAAAATCGGGGAGGAATGGAACGCCTGAACTGATTTTACACATAAAACTGTAGAGGAAAAAATCGGATTTGCAGGGCGCCATAATAACGTTGTCGAAAATCCAGGGCATAAAACTAAAGCCGACTATTGCAAAAACCACCAATGCAATAACCGACCTTACCAATGTCCAACGAAGTTCTTCCAGGTGCTCCCAGAATGACATTTCCTCAACGCTCATGCCTTTATTTATTTTCTTTCCTTGGAATCGTCCGTGTTAATTTCGTCTTCCAGTCCTTTCAAACCGTCTTTGAAACCTTTCACGCCTTTTCCCAAGCCCTTCATCAATTCAGGTATTTTTTTCCCGCCGAAAACTAAAAGGATAGCAATTAAGATGACTACCCATTCAAAGCCACCCGGCATGGAGAACCCTACAATTAACATCAATAAAGCTTGCATACTATTTTGTGTTTTAAATTTCCACAAAAGTAAGAAATATATTTTATCTTTGCAACCTAATTTTTAAACAACAATAAAAATGAAGGTTTATGTATTTCCCGGACAGGGATCACAATTTGTGGGCATGGGTTTGAATCTGTATAACGAATCCGCGCTCGCCAAAAAATTATTCGAAAAAGCAAACAAAATATTGGGCTTCCGGATTACGGATTTAATGTTTGAAGGAACCGACGAAGATCTTCTCCAAACGAAAGTGACACAGCCGGCTATCTTTCTTCATTCGGTTATTTTAGCCCAAACGCTCGGAGACGATTTTAAACCTCAAATGACGGCCGGCCATTCATTGGGCGAATTTTCAGCATTAGTGACTACAGGCGCGCTTTCCTTTGAAGACGGCTTGAAATTGGTTTACAAAAGAGCCTCGGCCATGCAGAAAGCCTGTGAAGAAAATCCCGGAACAATGGCTGCCGTACTCGGTTTGCCGGATGAAACCGTAGAAAATATTTGTGCCGGAATTGAAGATATAGTGGTTCCCGCCAATTACAATTGTCCGGGGCAAATCGTGATTTCTGGTACCTTGACCGGTGTGGATACGGCTTGCGAACAATTATTGGATGCCGGCGCTAAACGGGCTTTGATACTGAAAGTGGGCGGTGCGTTCCACTCTCCACTGATGGAACCGGCACGGGCGCAATTGGCCGAAGCCATTCATTCCACGGTTTTCAAAACGCCCGTATGTCCTGTATATCAAAATGTAAGCGCCCAAGGCGAAACCGATCCGGAAGTGATTAAAGCCAATCTGATTTCCCAACTGACCGCTCCGGTAAAATGGACACAATCCGTTCAAAATATGATTGCAGCCGGCGCAACTGATTTCACGGAAGTAGGCCCCGGCAATGTATTGCAAGGATTGATTAAAAAAATCAATGGCGAAGTCGCCACCGAAGGCATTTCATAAATAACCCCTAAATCCCCTAAAGGGGACTTTGGCTGACGCACGATAACAAGAATACGCAGACTCTAAAAGTCCCCTTTAGGGGATTTAGGGGTTATTAGTAAATATTTTTTACCAAAACACTTGTTTTTAAAAATAATTTATATATATTTGCACCGAAATCATCCACTCCTTAAACAAGTGAGATTTCTTAAGCCAAAACAAAATGGAAAAAACAGGATTATGAAAATCTAATTCTCCTCATTCTATTTATATCTCAATCAATTATTTTTTATTAAAAATTTACCAAACAATTTTAAATTATTTTTTTATGCGAAAACAAAATTTATTACGGAAAAAATTAAGCGGCCGGCTGATGAGCCTCTTGGTAGTAGCGTATGTAGCGCTTGGAAGTATAAATGTATGGGGACAAACGACTATTGCTCAATGGAATGGATATACGTATGGAGCGCCGCCTGCCGATGGAATTTTTTTGGCGACGGAGGGTAGTGTATCCAACAAAGGAATCGCGGTTTTAACGCGGGACGTTTCCGGGACGGGTTATGTGGTGAATAGTGACGGAATGGCTGCATCAACCGCTTTTCATAACGCGCTTACAATCGAAAAGTATTGGATTACAACGTTTTCTACAAAGGATTACAAAGATCTTACGGTAACCTCCAGACAAATGGGATCTGATGCCGGTCCTAAAGATTTCAAAATCCAATATTGGGCGGATGCCGGTTGGATGGATTTGGCCGGCGGAACAATCACAGTCGGCAAAGACAATTACCTTCTGGGAGTTAAAACCAATTTGGAACTTCCGGCCGAACTAAACAATAAAGAATCCGTTTCTTTACGCTGGTTATGTACATCAACGGATAGAATTGATGAAAGTGGAGCGGTTGATTTCCGTGGCGTAAACCGGTTGGAAGTGATTATAAAAGGAGTAGACTTGGCGGATGAGCCACAGCCGGTTACCACTTATACGGTTACTTTTAATGCCGGAACCGGATCGTGTTCGACTTCTTCATTAACGGAAGAATCAAATGATTCCGGAATTCTTTTACCGGTAGCCGTTCCCTGCAACGGCTCCTGGGAATTTGCCGGCTGGTCTGAAAATGAAATCACAGAAACAACAATTGCACCAACACTCATTCCGACAGGTATTTACAAACCAAAAAACAACAGCGCCTTATATGCGGTATATAAAAAAACAACAGCAGTCGGAACAGCTTCCTTGACCTCTACCGAACTAAGGGAATGGAATACGGCGTTAAGCTATTCGGATGCGGAAAAAACATTGACCAATGCCGGTGGCGCTTGGACTTTCAAAGGTTACCGGGAAAACAAAACCTGCGGTTATGTTCAAATCCGGAAAGACACGGTTCCATCCTATATAAAACTGCCCGATTTAGCAGGAAACATTATCCAAGTGGATTTGGAATGTACCAATAGTGGCGGGAATAATTTTGCCGGAATCATTTTTCTTAAAAACGGAATAGACGGCGAAACGCTGGCAAGCCAAAGTGTCAATGGAAAAACGAGTAGTCTCCTTGTCTCCAAAGCCTGTACCACCGGATACATTACAGTTACCGGCAACGTATGTCGAATTAACTATGTTGCAATCACTTACTCTTCCGCCACCACTACCTACAATTCCAATCCCGGATGCTTTTCAACCCAAACCATCTGGACAGGAGCGTCTTTGGATGCCCCGACAGATTGGAAGGATACAAGTAATTGGAGTGACGGTATTCCGGGGGAAATAACCGGTGTTACAATCCCTAAAAGTGATTTTTATCCCATTGTACCGGAAAATACGGCAATTAACAGCATCACATTTGAAGCCGGCGCCGAAATCGGCAATCCGCATTTGTTGGATTATCAGCATGCAAAAGTCGAACTGGACTTAAAAGCCGGCCGATGGCATCTGTTATCCATGCCTCTGGCTGTAAAATCAGGGGATTTTTATTTTGATGGGAATCCGAACAGTTGGATTCGGACATTTACGACAACGGGTAATCAAGCCGGATGGAAATATATTACAAATTTAGAAGAGTCCTTCGATACAGGTGACGGATTTGCTTTTTGGGTAGGGGCAGATACGGAATTTACAATTGAAGGCTCTTCTTTAGCCGGCGCATCCGTATCCAAAACCTTAAAATTCGGTGAAGATGAAAATTTAGAATCCTTTTTTGCTTTGGCAGGTAATCCGTTTATGACAAGCATTGATTTTGAGAAACTTGTCTCAAAAAACAATGCTGAAATAACTCCTTCCTATTTAATATGGACAGGACAAGGATTTTCCGGTTACAATACAAACGGTTCTTTCGGTACCATTGCCGATGGATTGAATAAGTACATTGCGCCCTTGCAATCATTCATTGTTGAAAAAAGCAATGCCGGCGAAATTTCTTTGGATTTTAACCTGACGGACATTCAGGCGACAAATTGTGGAAACGGACTGAAAGTTTCTGAAAAAATTTCGAATAAATTAGATATTGTCGCAAGCAACGAAACGGCTTCCGTACGCACGTTCATCGCCCGGCGTGAAGCCGGACAATCTTCCCGCAAATTAATGGCCGAAGTAAGCGAGGTACCGGATATTTATACATTGAACGAAACCACGGCCTTGGGCGCCCAACTCATTTACACAGACGATGCGCTTATTCCAATCGGTTTGTCCACTTCCTACAGTGGAAATATGAGCTTCACTTTCAATGGAATGGATGATTACGATGCCAAAATTGTTTTCAGGGATCTTGAAAAAGGGAAAGAAATCGACATGACCGGTTTAAGCAGGTATGAATATTCATTTGAATACATCCCCAAAAAAATCAATGACCGGATTGTAGCGGAGGAAAACCGGTTCTTTGTCCAAATCCAACCGGTTCAGACAGGATGGAATACGCCGGTGCTTCAAGAGGTGAATGTTTACAGCCAGAATAAAACAATCCGCGTTGTTTCCGGTTTTGATAACCCAATCCGGCAAATAAAAGTTTACAACACTCAAGGCGCATTGGTGTATGCCGATGAAAATGTGCATACCTCTTCTTATACGATCCACCGCAACGGATATATTCCGGAGGTTTGTATTGTAAAAGTGATTACCGGGCAAGGAATAAAAAACGTCCGGATATTCGTAAAATAAATAATAATTCCCAAAATTAAACAACATGAAATCCATTTTAAAATATAAAAACAGAGGGATAGTTTGTGCCCTATTGCTATCTCTTTCATTTAATCTATCCGCAGGAGAAATAAAAAGCAGTTTCGATTTACACAAAAACGAAATAAATAGCGGTTATCCCAACCCTTTTGACAAACCCTTAGGCACAAGGGAAGCATCCGGCGGAATTGATCTCGGCAGTGACAATCCGGATGAAAATCAGGCGCTTAACCCTATTGGTGATGCTTTCCCTTTGCTTCTCAGTTTCGGTTTAGCCTACGGAATCTCTGTTTACAAAAGGAAAGCGAAGATTTTTAAATTTAATTGACATTTTAAAATCATCTCTAATCCAATTATTTTCCCTAAATTTGCAAAAAATTTGGGGAAAATATATAGTTGAACATTAATTAAATAAGTTTTATGGAAATTGTAAAAGTTGTTGGTAGAGAAATTTTGGATTCTCGTGGAAATCCTACCGTGGAAGTGGATGTGCATTTGGCATCCGGATTTATTGGTCGTGCAGCCGTTCCTTCCGGAGCATCTACCGGAGAAAATGAAGCATTGGAATTGCGTGACGGTGATAAAAAACGTTATGGAGGCAAGGGCGTTCAAAAAGCAGTTGACAATATTAATAATGTAATTGCTCCGGCTTTGATTGGCCACAGCACTTTAGACCAACGCGGTATCGACAAAATCATGTTGGCTTTGGATGGTACGAAAACCAAATCGAAATTAGGCGCTAACGCTATTTTGGGCGTTTCGTTGGCAGTTGCTCAAGCAGCTTCCGAATATTTGCAAATTCCTTTGTATCGTTATATTGGCGGTACCAACACTTATACGTTGCCGGTTCCGATGATGAACATCATCAACGGTGGTTCGCACTCCGATGCTCCTATCGCTTTCCAGGAATTTATGATTCGTCCGGTGGGCGCTCCGAGTTTCAAAGAAGGCTTGCGTTACGGCGCTGAAGTGTTCCATTCGTTGAAAAAAGTATTGCACGATAAGAACTTAAGTACAGCCGTAGGTGACGAAGGAGGTTTCGCTCCTAACCTGAGCGGTGGTACGGTGGAAGCTTTGGAATCGATCCTTTTAGCTATCAAAAATGCCGGATACGAACCGGGAAAAGATATCACTATCGGTTTGGATTGTGCTTCTTCCGAATTCTACAAAGACGGCATCTACGATTATTCCAAATTTGAAGGCGCTAATGGGGCAAAACGTACTTCTGCTCAACAAGTTGAATATTTGGCTGATTTAGTAGCCAAGTATCCGATCGACTCTATCGAAGATGGTATGAGCGAAAATGACTGGGATGGATGGAAATTGCTTACCGCTCAATTGGGTGACAAAGTGCAATTGGTAGGAGATGACTTGTTTGTAACAAATGTGGACTACTTGAAGAAAGGTATCGAATTGGGTTGTGCCAACTCTATCCTGATCAAGGTAAACCAAATCGGTTCGTTGAGCGAAACATTGGATGCTATCGAAATGGCACACCGTGCAGGTTATACTTCCGTAACTTCCCACCGCTCAGGCGAAACGGAAGATTCTACTATTGCCGACATCGCCGTGGCTACCAACTCCGGACAAATCAAGACCGGATCCTTGAGCCGCTCCGACCGTATGGCAAAATACAATCAATTGCTCCGTATTGAAGAAGAATTGGGAGATTTGGCTGTTTACGGTTACAAAAAAGTGCAGCGGATAAAATAAGCTAACAGCTAAAAATCAAGAACTAATAGGCTGTCCAAAGATGGACAGCCTATTGTTTTTATATAAAAAATGTTATCTTTGTAGTTGTTAATACGAAATGGTATGAATCAACGAATATTGAAACAAATCCGAACATTGAAACGCCGGCTATTGCCAAATGACAAATTAATCTTGTTTGGCTCACAAGCGCGCGGCGATGCCCGTGAAGACTCGGATTGGGACTTGCTCGTACTCTTGAATAAACCCGTCCGTGAAGCAGATGATGATGATAATTATGGTTATCCCTTTGCAGAAATGGGTTGGAAATATGGCGTATATCTAAGTACAAAAGTCTATACGGCTGCGGAATGGGAAAAACGGAGGCCTTCCCCTTTCTACAAGAATGTTGAACAAGACGGAATAGAAATAGTATGATGATTGGGTAATTTAGATTAATGAGCGCTCACGCGAATGTGAGAGCTTTAACTTAAATGAAGATACCCTAAAATAATTATTACATTATAATTTAAACAATTAATGAAAAAAGTATCAACAACAAGAAAAGTTTTTGCTATAATTATAGGAGTTCTTGTAGGAACCTGTGTATCAATAGGTGTTCGTTTTTTTCTTTTTAATGAATGTCGTGAATGTATAATATATAAAATTTTTAATGATTTTTATTTGTTATTGATTGTTGCCTATATTATATCTTTTATCTTACCACGGTATATTAAAAAGAAATAATTCATCCCCTTAAATTTCACCGGCGATGTCGAATTATCAGTCAAAAATGTCTGTAATTGACTCAAAGTTCTATAATTTGTCGTTTTTTTTACTTTTTTATATATAAACTATGAAAAAACCTTCTATCTTTGCATTTCTTTGAATAATTTAATGGATAACAGTTAGCATATCATGAAAATATATTATTATTTCTTATTGCTTCTCCCTGCTTTATTAGGAGCTTCCTGTAATAAAGACGAAGGTTTGGGAGGTTCTTCTTCTTTAGAAGGTTATGTGTATAATGTTGTACATCAAGACGATAATTTTTCGTTTCAAACGGATACGTTCCCTGCCGTGAGGGAAGATGTCTATTTGATCTTTGGTGACAATGATACTGATTTTTATGGCGATGATGTCAAAACAGACCCAAACGGCTTGTATCGTTTTGATTATTTGAGAAAAGGAAATTATGTTGTGTATGCCTGTTCCAATTTTGCCGACGGACATAAAGTGGGTGAAACACAAAAGGTGAAAGTCAGCGGAGGGCTCAATAAAGCAGAACCGATTTATATCCATACCGGCAAAGCTTACGGAACAGCCATGATCAAGGGTTCTATACATGCAACTTATTATCATAATGGACTTTGGAGAGACGAAGGGCCGGGAATAGGCGTACGTGTATATATCCGTCATGCAGGAGAAGAGGCTCCTTTCGACGATATAAAAGCCGGAGAGAACGGAGTTTTTATTTTCCAAAAACTATTGCCGGGCGATTACATCATTTCTGTAGAAACCGAAGACAAAGACACCGAAAAGGTGGACGTTATTAATTCCGGTATTATCCAAATACGCGAAACCGGAAAAATGTATGAAATACCGGAAAAATTTGAAGTGATTGTATCTGTATAAAGACATTATGAAAAAGACAAAAAAATACATTGCAGGATTAGTGATCCTTTTTTTAGGAATCTATTGTTTCAATAGTATCGCCCAGAATCAAAAGCCGGCGACTCCACCACCCGCTTCGCAGGCGCAAACGCCATTTCTAACACCGGAAGAAAAACGCGAATTGCGTAAAAATCTGGTGGTGAAAGAATTCAATACCGATGCCAAAGGGAAAAGGAAATGGATGGATCACCTGACCGTTTGGAACGAAAACGGTTTCAAAGTGGAAGAAATAGAATATGCGGTTTACGGACAAAAGGAACGGGTGACGTTTGAATACGATGCCGTGGGAAAATGCGTGCGGGAAAATGTGTATAACGACAAAAATAAACTTTACCGGATTCGCAAATATGAATATTTAGAGAACGGGAGAAAGAAAATCCAATATAATTACAATCCGGACGGGAAAATCTATTCCACCAAAGTATATGAGTATTCCTATAAATAATCTTTTGGAAAAAATGCCGCCGATTACGCTGGAGGAAATGCGGGATATTCATTTGATGGATCGCATTGATTCCAAGTTTGTTGCACCGGTGTCTTTGCTTCCCCAACTTTTGGAGGAAATGTTGCCTTATTTCAAAATACAGATAAATAATGGAAAACGCATTGCCCCTTATTGCACGCAATATCTGGATACTCCCGATTTGGGCTTGTTTGTCATGCACCAAAACGGGAAACTGAACCGGCAGAAAATACGCATCCGTTCGTATGTCGATTCCAATCTTTCTTTCCTTGAAATAAAGAATAAAAACAATAAGGGACGAACCAGCAAAATACGGATTCCTGTCCATCTGTCTCATATTCAATCCATAGCAGATTTGAATGATGTCCGGTTTTTGGATGAACATTCCATTTTTGAAAGCCATAAATTGGAGCCGTCATTAGCCAATAATTTCAACCGGATTACCTTAGTGAATAATAAAGCTACCGAACGGGTAACGATTGATTTAGATCTTTCTTTCCAAAATTATAAAACAGGAGATACCCGATCGCTGGATCACTTGATGGTGCTCGAATTGAAACAGGATGGCTGGCAACACTCCCATTTCCGGGACATCTTGAACCGGTTGCGCATCAAACAATTGTCTTTCAGCAAATATTGTATGGGAAGCGTACTCACCAATCCCAATATCAAATACAACCGCTTCAAAAACAAGTGGACAATTATTAATAAAATAACACGTAATACACATGATTCAAACAGATTATGATCCTCAAATTGCCGCCGAACACGCTGTTGAATTAGCCGAAAAAGGGTTAACCTTTATGGGTGTAGAGGTCTTTGACCCGACTAATTTCTGGATGCTTTTGTTGCGGTTTGCATTCAACCTGTTAGTATGTTGGATTATCATCCAGTTTTTCTATTACAAAAAAAGCCGAAGGAAAGACTACTATTTCACTTTCATGCTTTTCAGCGTAACGATTTTCCTGCTGCTTTTCCTTTTGCAAAGTATTCCCATGCAAATCGGGTTTGCTTTAGGCCTTTTTGCTATTTTCGGAATGATTCGTTACCGGACGGAAACGGTGCAGATACGGGAAATGACTTATTTGTTCGTTATCATCGGTATTTCTGTGGTCAACGGATTGGCAATGGAAGTTCCGATAGCGTCCGTAGTTGCGGCCAATCTACTTTTTATCCTTGTTATCTGGTTACTCGAAAGCAATAAGTTTTTGAAACATACGTCCACCAAGATTGTGCTTTACGAAAAGATCGCTTTGATAAAACCGGAAAGGTACAACGATATGCTCGCCGATTTGAAAGAAAGAACCGGTTTGAATATTACAAAAGCAGAAGTCGGACATATTGATTTCTTGCGCGATGTAGCCTATCTAAAAGTGTATTACAAAGCAGATTCCGATGAAATTAATACGATTGACAGCATCACGAGATTCTCATGATAAATAAAATAGTAAAACTGTTGATTTTTTTTCTTCTACTCTCTGTTTCTTCTTTCGCTCAAAGCCGGAAAGAAACAGATGTGGGCGCTTCCTTGTCTCTCGAACTGGAAAAAGAGTTGAATCGCTTCTTTAGTTTATCAATGGAAGAAGAAATCCGGCTGCTCGACTCTCCGACTGGTTTCGATCGGAGTGTAACCAGCCTCGGACTTGATTATGCACTCTTTGGCAGAAAGTTAAAATTTGGCGCTTACTATGCTTTTATTTATTTGTACAATAATGATCATCTGTATGAACCCAGGCATCGCTATTATTTCAATCTCTCGTATAAAGAAACTATTAACCAATTTACTTTATCCTGGCGGGGGCGCGTACAAGGCACCTATCGTGACGAAAATCGCGGAGAATACAAAATCAATCCGAAATACGGCCTGAAAAACAAGTTCCAGGTGGAATATGCTATTTGGGGTTCACCCTGGAAACCTTTTATTTCCTGCGATTTATCAAACGATTTGAACAATCCGATGGGTAATGCACTCACGCGTATCCGTTACCAGGGAGGAACCGGTTGGCGCCTGAACCGTACGGATTACTTGGATTTTTTTGTTCGGTACGACCAATATATGGCCGGAGATGAGCACAATGGTGTGTCTATCGGAGTCGGTTACAAGATAAAACTGTAAGAAATTTACATTCCATGCCAGGCATAATAATTATAATCCCTGACAATTGTTTCCAGAAAGGTACGGTCATCCAAAGCGCTTTCCGTTTTCAATAAGCCTTTTACCTTAATGCTAAGTCCTTGAATAGAAGCAGTAATTGCACGTTTATTACGCGGATCGTAAAGCATATTGGAAATGAACCGCACTTGTCCGTCTGTTAATAATTCAACCCGGCTGAAAGTCGGCCGGTAATCATCGGAAAATTCCCTGAAATCCGTATCTAAATTTAGTTGAGGCGGCTTGGCATTGCGCACCACAATCGTTCCGGCCGCCAAATCCCCGATGCGTTGATGATTCTTGGAGAAAGCTATAAACAATCCGCCAATCCCGATTCCGGAGGGAAATAAATCAATTGGCAGAAGCAGCCACCGAAGAAAATAGGAAGTAATTCCCGCTGTGGAACCATCCAGATTCGTTACCCGCGTACCGGCAATGATTTTTCCGGGCGTTCTTCCACCCATCAGCGTTTCAAATAGAAAATGATAACACAGAACGGGAAGTAATACGATAAAGAAAATGATATTCCGCAAAGTAGGAGGCAGCGAGTAATAGCCTATATCCGAATGAAAGGAAGAAAAAAAGATGATATAGCTGTAAAGAATCATCATTATGAAATCAAGAATCAACGCACAACCTCTCCGCAAAATCCCCGCCGCTTCATATTGGATGGTCACATGCTGTCCTGTTAATATACCTATTGATTCCATTTTCTATGTTTGTGGTGCAAAGATAGCGTATTTACGTGTATCTTGGACGAAAAGACGAAAAAGTTTCGGCATATTGCTCAGTAATAGCTTCATTAATTTTTCTATACTAATTTTTCAAGCAGCCAACAGGTATAATATAAACTCCATCGTTACGTTGATAGGCAAATTCACCTCCTGTCAGCACCATAAGGAAAGAGGGTTTTCCCATTTTGTCGGAGTCGATTTTATTTTGTAATCTAAGTAAATTGTTTGCTGCCTCATCAATCTGTTTGTTGCCTAATTTGACTTCAACTGCAGCCCATCTCCCATCGTGCAGGCGAACAATCATATCGGCTTCCAATCCGCTTTTATCCCTGTAATGAAAAACATCACCGTCGTTTGCCTGCGCATAAATCCGCATATCGCGCGTACATAGCGATTCAAACAAAAAACCGAATGTTTCAAAATCTTTCAAAATATTGTCAGGATTGGCTCGCATGACGGCAGTAGCCAAAGAAGGATCAACAAAATGGCGTTTTACCGAAGTCCGAATGGCTGTTTTTGAACGCAATGACGGTTGCCATGCAGGCAAATCTTCCACTACAAATATTCTTCGCAACGCATTAAGATAACTGACAAGCGTTTTTTCCGAAATACCCAAATCCATCGTTTCCATATCCGATTTTATGGTTTGCAAGGTTGCCATAGTAGATATATTTCGCGCCAAAGAACGCAGCAACATACGCACTTTTTCCGGATTTTTTTCTATGTCATCCACTCTTTGCACATCCAGGTTTATTACTGCATCCACATAATTGGCAGCCATACGCAATGCCGAACTGTTTTTTTGTTTTACCGATTGGGGCCAGCCGCCGCGACATATAGCAAAGGCAATTTGTTCGATGCTCAAAGCGCTCATTGCCTCTATATTTGTTTTTCCTTCAAATAAATCTTTCAATGAAATTGAGCCGTTGGATTCCAACGATTCGTACAGACTCATCGGGCGCATCAGTAAGCGAGAAATTCTGCCTGTACCTGTGTGGGCGGTTACATTATCGGCAGGAACGGCAGATCCTGTCAAAATAAATTGCCCTGTTTCGCCTCTTTTATCCACTTCAAACCGGACGGCATCCCACAATACCGGCGACATTTGCCATTCGTCGAGTAAGCGCGGTGTTTCGCCCTGTAACAATAAAGACGGTTTGGTATCGGCAAGGTTTTGATATGATTTTGACTTGTCTGGGTCTTGCATAAACAGCGAACTGTGGGCGGCTTTCATTGCCGTACTTGTTTTGCCACACCACTTTGCACCTTCTATAAGTACTGCGCCGGAAGATTGTAATGACTGCTGTAATAAGTCATCACAAATTCGATTAAAGTATCTTTTTCCCTCCATTTATCTTTCTTATTTGAAAGGACAAAGATAATACATTATGAGCAACTTACAAAACAAATTCCCTGTTTTGGCGATATTTAATTCCCTGTTTTGGCAATATTTTATTCCTTGTTTTGGCAAATATTATTGCTTGAGTAATTCGTTACTTGTTAATTCAAGGATTGCTGCTGTTAAATTATTGTATATTATTTTCTGAATTTGAGTAAATAAATTGCCGATAATATTAAGATGATGCTTAAACCGATGAACCATTCTTGTATGTTACTCCGGTAAGCCTGAATGATGATTCCGCAAATCAACAATTGGGCAAGGGCGTATCCGGCGGCTACTTTCAATTGGGATATTCCCCGTTCGTTGGATAAAATCTGGTAAAAGTGCATCCGGTGGGCTTTGAATATGTTTTGTTTCAGGTACAAACGGTGGAAGATGGTGTAAATTGTATCGACACCGTAAACACTGAGGAAGAAGATCCAAATAAATGTGTTTGTTTTCAGCATCAGTTGTAGCAGCAAGGTCACCAACCAGAAAGAAATTGCCATACTGCCGATATCGCCGGCGAAGCATTTCGCTTGTTTCCGGCAATTGAAAAACAAAAAAACAAAGCAGGCAAGTATCGGATACAGGATAAAATCCGGTTCGGTAAAGCAGACTACTTGATTATTAACATAATACAAACCAAACAAAACCGCCAAACTGCACAAGCCGGTTATGCCGTTGATGCCGTCCATAAAATTATAGGCATTTAGGATACCAACGAAGAAAATGTAGGCTATGAGAATTAACCACCAGGGCAAAGTGGCAAACATTCCCAATCCATAGAAAACCATACTAATAGAAAAGAAATGAATGATAATCCGTATTTTGTTCGGCAACGATGAAATATCATCCCAAAAACTGACTGCCGAAATCAGTGTTATTCCAATGAAAAACGAAAAACATTCCAAGTTTTGAAAACTTGGAATGTTTAGGCTGTATAACACCGCCGCCAGCCAGAAGACAATACCGCCACCGCGAATGGTAATATAGTTGTGTGAACTGCGCCGGTTGGGCTTGTCGATAATATTGTATTTATCGGCGACTTTAAAATAAAAAAACATCCCAAAAAAAAGGATGATAACAACAACTAAATAGAGGTACATTTTAAAAAATATCTTCCGGGGCTATAGGAGAATACGGACCTTGTTTTACTTCAAAAACAACCGTTCCGGATTCTTTTACATCTAAGGAATGCCAAACATTTCCGGGTATGTCTATCCCGTAATTTCCTTTGGAGGCATTGAGCGTTACGCAATCCAGCAAACTGCCGTCATCCTTGTAAAGCAACACATCCAATTCTCCGCGTAAAATGATAAATGTTTCATTTTTATATGGATGTAAATGTCGATGGATCGGAAGGACAGTGCCCGGTTCCAAAGCATTTAACATTCGATTAACGGGATCGATTAATTCGGTGTGGATGTTGTAGTTCATACGCAGGCGTTCATTAGAAATCGCTTTTGCAGAGGTTTGATCTAATAATGAACGGTCAATAATTTGGATTCGCATTGCTTTGAATAAAACTGATTTTACTTAAAAGTGTCTAACGTTTGTTTCAATCCCGTTCTTACATCAACCGGAAGCTTAATGATACCTAATGCGGTTTTCATCTTTTGATTGGAAACTACGTAATTTTCCGTTAGTTTCCGAAGCCGTTCCGAATTTAAAGGCAGTTTGCAGAAAGTTCCTATTTTAGCAATACCTGAAATCAATGATGGATTAATTTTCCAAATCTTTGCTTTTTGATTTCGAGAAGCAGCAATCAGTGCTATCAACTCATTGGTCGAAAGCGGTTCATCGTCCGCCAAATGATAAATACCTGATACCGGATTTTTCAAGATAAATTGTTCGATAATATAGGACAAATTCCAGATATTCATAAACGAACGGGAATTATCAAAAGCGCCCAGCGGCCAGGGAATACCTTTACTCACCACTTGATGCAAAAGATTCAGATTCCCCTTATTGCCCGGCCCGTGAATCATGCAAGGCCGCAAAATGTAAACGGTTTTCCTTTCCCTGTCATTGCGGGCTTGACCCGCAATCCCTTGATAGTTGAAAAATTGAGAATGAATGTACTTTTCGGCTCGTATTTTGCTTTCACCGTAAGGGCCTATGGGTTTAGGGATTACTTCTTCCGTAAGAAATTCGCCATCCACCGAATCGGCAGCGGCTTTGACCGAACTGAAAAAGATAAATTGCTTGGCTTTGGATTGAAGAAAATAATCAAAGATTTTTTGGGTCAAGCCGGTGTTGATATCGAAATAGACTTGAGCCTGACTTTTGTTTTTCGTATCATGGGCTTTCCCAGCTAAGTGAATAATGGTGTCAATTTCTAAACCTGTTAAGTTTTTAAAACTTAACAGGTTTTTCTCAAAATCATTCCATGAGAAAGTCTTAATTACGCCCTCTTTTTCGGGAGAAACAATGTCTAAACCGTAAATCGAATGAGTTGCCTTTAAGGCGGATACAAGATTAGAGCCGACGAAACCGTGAATGCCGGTGATGAGGATGTTCATTATTATGTTAGTTTACAAAAATATTTCTTTATATTTATTTGTAATAATCTTCCATAAATACCGCCGTTTAGCAATTTCTTCCATTTTTCTCCGAATATTTGTTGTATTTATTTCATTATTTGTAATTTTTTTCAAAACATGTATTAATTCTTCTTTATTTTGAAAATAAAGCGCTTGATTTTCAGTTGTTTCGCGGTTATAATCCACACCATACGCAACGATACACAAGCCTAAATTCATAGCTTCTACCAATGATGGATTGGTTCCTCCAACGCTATGTCCATGAACATAGATACCGCAGTTGCTCCTTAATTCATCTAAAGTTTGTTGTTCATAGATAGGATCCAACAATTTCAAACTTTTATATTCTTGGTTATTTTTCCGCAATTCTCTGCCATAGTCGCTGTGATGCCAATTGCCGATTACAATCAAAGGAATATTGGAAATTTCCCGGAATGCTTCGATAATCAAATGAATATTGTTTTCGGGTTCGATCCGGCATACTTTAAATGCGTAGTTCTGCGCTTTGATTCCGTATTTTTCTTCCGTTTCCGTACTCATAGGCACTTTTAAAACTTGATCACCGCCATATTCAATCAATACCGAATCTTTTTTGTATTCGGATGTGATATATTCCTGTATTTTTTTATTGTCAGCGACCACTGTTTGTGCAAAGCGTACCCCAAAAGTTTCTGATATTTTTAGAAACCATTTAATAAATTTATTCCATTTTCCCCGTTTCCATTCCTGACCATCGGGATTTAAAACAATCTGTTTGTTGATTAATTTAATCAAAGGCAAGGAAATGCAGCCTGAGGTTCCACAAATAAACAAAACATCACAATAAAAAGCAGCGTGTATCAATGAACAAATATCATACGGAATACTTTGTATGCCATTGGCTTTGAATGGAATATATTGCAATTTTGTACCTTGATAATCTTTCAATTTATTGGTTACACCTATCGAAGATGTATAAACAATAAATTCAAAATCGTTGCGTAAATGGCTTGTGAGGTGTTTGACTAACTGGTCCCAACCGCCGTAATTGCCAGGGAGACCATTGGTACCAATGATGGCTACTCTTTTCATTAAAAATAAATCATTATTAGCATGTTATATATTGCTCTATGGAATCAATCATTTTTGATTCGCTGAACATTTTTGATTTACGAAGTGCTGCCTCTGAGAAGTGTTCGTATAGATTTTCATCTTGTATTAATTCCGTTATTTTTGAGGCAATCAAATCCAAATCATGCGGATTAATTGTATATCCATTTATTCCATCTTCTACCAATTCAACGGGTCCACCTACGTTTGGGACAATAGCAGGAATGCCATAAACCATGGCTTCTAAAATTGTAAGTCCAAATGTTTCTATCCATAATTCGGGGTGTGAAAGTTGTAGTAATAATTTTGCTTGTTGATAAAATGGATGAAGATTGGTTTGAGTGGAATAAATATTCAAATTTTCTATATTGCCAATTTCGCTTATAAAGTTATCAACTTCTTTTTCAGTTGCATTTACGACTAACTCAAATTGATATTTAGGCATTCGTTTGGCGAGTTCAACAAATTCATACACGCCTTTGAATCGCCTAAGGCTTGCAACCATTAAAATGGTTGTTCTATTTTCTTGAATCGGTTTCAGTTGATAATTTTCTACCTCTGTTACAAAATCAGTATTAAGGCTATTATAAATAACAATTCCATCATTACAGTTTAAAGCCGTTCCTTGTAGATAATTAGAAACAAAGATGGATTTTTTATTACATAATTTATAAACATATCGAAAAATACGATAAATCGGTTTTCGCATCTGCATATTTTCGTGAACATGGTAAACATAGTGTTTTTTAGTTAACCAACAAGCCAAAGCAGCACCAAAAGGAACAATTGTATTTATGTAATACAAAGTATTTCGTTTAGAAGAAAATAATACACGAAAAAAAACTTCCAATTGAGAAATAAGAAATAAGCATAATGTTAAAAATTTATTTTCCGACCATCGGTAACAAGTGTAATGGGATTTCACATCTTTTAAATCGGAAAGAAATCCGCCTCCTTTACTTGTTATCAATTCAAGATCGTAACTTTTTACTATAAATTCTTTTATAATAACTGATAACACATTTGAACTACCAGTAAAATTGTTTAACGAATGGATAAAAACAGTTTTACTGATTTGATTCATTTAAATATTTCTGATTATTTTAGACGGTACTCCTCCAATAATACAATTACCAGGATAAACGCCTCGCACAACAGCACCAGCTGCAACTACACAATGATTACCTATTTCTGTGCCGTCTAATATGGTAACTTTTGCACCAATCCAACAGTTTTTTCCTATTTTAATTCCTTTATGATTAACGCCTTGTAACCGTATTGGCAAATTGATGTCTTCGTAATTGTGATTTTCACTATGCAAACTGACAAAGTTTCCAAAAATACAATCGTCGCCGATTTCTACACCTCCCGCGCAACCAAAGAACCCGTGTGTCCCAAGCCCAACATTGTTGCCAACTTTTAATCCTTTACCTAAATATTTTAAACTGCCACTACATTCAATAGTCGTGTTTTTTCCAACAGATACATTATTTCCAAGCGCAATCCCTTCTTTTGACAAAGCATCAAGATAACAACATCTGTCAATATTTAAATTCCGCCCAAATCTAAGTTTGCATTTACACAATATTTTAGCAGATGGATGTACAAAAATCAATGATAATCTTCTGAATACAAAGCATCCATATAGCAGATTAACGGTTTTGCGACAAAAGAACAAGAACATATAAGAGAACGGGATTTTTTTATCCAAAATAAATTGTTCTCCCTTTAATCTACCCAATATTTTGTTTATTGTCTTCATTATTTAAGCGTATTAACAGGTCTATCCAAATCCTATTATACTGCCTTGTAATAATCGGATTAAATTGCCCGTCTCTAAATAGATAGAAGTGAATAATAGCAAGGATATACGCCTTGTAATATAATTGAGGGTTATCTATGTAATTTTTGATTTCAGATACTTTGGTTAGGAAAGTTTCGTATATTCTGGAATTATTCCATTTACTATCGTAAAATGCAGTTTGCGTATAATAATGAAAATAATCCAAGAATGGTGGATATGTCTTTTTGAAATACTCCAAATCAAATGCAAATAACTTATTATCTTCAATAAATGTATTCCAAGGGGTAAAATCGCCATGATAGGATGAGAACGTTTTTTTGTCCGCAAAATAAATTTTCACTTCACCAATTGCTTGTAAAAGAACATCGCTCCTATCAAGTTTACACGATGACAATAGAGATGTAAGTTCATCCATATCTCTATAATAGTCCGTTTCCTTAAAATCACATTTTACAGATGATTTTGTATTAAAATCTTCTAAGAACGACCAAAGCAACACTTCATTTTTGCAATGTAAAATTGATTTGCTCGTTTTCACAGTACTTTGAATAAAAACATATATATCATCTTGCAATAAACCGCAAAATAAACATTCTGGAACTTGATCTATACCTATACTATGTAGATAATTCAATATTTTATGTTCATTCTCAAATATTTTTTCTATTTCTTCTTGATTGGTAACCTTACAATATCCAAGTATTTTTTTTTCACTTATTATTTGTATTGTTATTTTTCGGTGTACTCCCGGTGAGCCGCAAAAGATTGAATAATCAAAGGCATCATTGTGAAAAATGTTACTGATTAAGTTCTGTAGTGATTGATTAAGTTTCAGTTGTATTTTTCTAATTCCTAATCTGTTTCTTACATGACCAATAAGACTTAAACAGGGAAAAAATAATTTTATCAATTTACCTTTATATGTACTCGGTTGGAACATACCTAATGAAACAGACATACATACTTTAGAAATAAACCACTGTTGCCCAACAGAATTGGTAATCTCATAAAAGGTATGCCCCGTTTTTAAGTCAAAAAGACGGTTTTGCAATTCATTGATATGATTCATTTCCCTTTGTTACTTCTAATTTCTTGAAAAGATTTTCCATGAAAATGCCTTTTGATTCCCAATTAAATACCGCTTTAATACGTTCTCGCCCTGCGTACCCCATTTGTCCCCGCAATTCTGGATTGTCAATAAGTTTACAGATTGCCACAGCCATATCTCTTTCCATTTGTTCTGGATTAGTAATCGAAAGACGGATTGCTGATTTATCGTCCGTAATCATTTTCATTCCCGCCCAATCCAAACAAATGACAGGCAAACCGATTGTCATTGCCTCCATCAAGGCCCAACTGCCACCCTCTTTCAAACTTGGAAATATAAAAATGTCCGATTCTTCAATCTTTTTAAGTGCTTCGTATCTAGGCATAAAAGGGATTATTGTTACCTTTTCATCCAGTTTATCATTGTGAGTCTCTCTTATTATTCTATCTTTTTCCGGTCCAGATCCTATAATTGTCAAATGCCACTTTCTATCCTGCGATATATATTTTAGTGCCTTTATTGCCATTGAAATATTTTTTATGGCAATCAAGCGAGCGCTTATAATCAAACGAACAGTGTCAGTTGGGTTTTTCTCCTTTTTATATTCGAACACGCTATTATCCATTGCTGTTTCCAATATGACTTTCGTCTTTTTATGAAAACATCTTGGAATAGCATTCATAGTATCATAAGTTCTCGCTAATATAACATCCGCTCTACATGCAGGAAGCAAGATGAAAGGATTGAGAATAACGGTTGCATTGAGAAAATACCTCATACATTGTACAATTTTTTGAGACAATGGCATTACTTTCAGAAACTGTTTGGGAATACACTCGCAACCACCAATCGGCCCCCATATAAATGCCGTTTTTAGTATTGGCAAAAATGTTGGCATCCATATACTTCCGAAAGTCAAGTGCATGGTATAATCAATTTGATGTTGCTTGATTATCTTTCTTGCGAATGGCACTATGCCTATCTGCCATAAAAAATTATATAAATATAATCGTTTGTCTTTCTTCTTTATACGTTGAAATAGCAAAGGGGTATCATAATAGTGGAATGTAATATTATGTTTCAATTCGTTTGGCAAATTGGCTTCAATAGATTCCTGATTATTGCAACGGGTTATTACATGCAATTCATTGTGTTTTGCTAATTGAAGTATCCAATTCCAACCAACAGCAGGCTCTGAACCTTTTATTGGCTCACAAGCGTAGGCGCTGACTAATATTTTGCGTTTAGGCATAAATTATATTCTATTATTTTCAAATGACTTGTAATTATCACACTGATAAAAACCAAATCCATCTTGAAGTTCTTCCTTCATCTGTTGTTTTTGTTTTTCACTTATAGTCAAAGTATTGTATGAACGGTCATAAACAGGTCTTGTCTTTGATAGCTCGATATTTTTCTCATTGAGTTCCGAAATAGTCCGAATGAATCTTGCCGGATTACCTGCATAAACAGAATTACTCGGAACATTCCTTGAAACTACGCTACCTGCTCCAATAATTACATTAGACCCAATTGAAACATTCGGAAGAACAACAGAACCAGCCCCAATGAAAACATTATCTCCGATGGTAATTCTACCAATTTTAGAAAGTCCACATAACATTTTTAAACTTGCATCGTGAGCTAATAAAATGACATTTGGAGCCAAAGTGACATTATTTCCTATTTCTATCAAAAAACAATACGAAGTGTCAATTCTTACCCCCCCCTCACGAGAAAAATTTGCACCAATTTTTAGTCCGTTTTTAACCAAAACATTCGTTGGCACTTCGCCTCTTATCATTCTGACGATGGAGGAGAAAAATTGTAAGATTTTTGCTTTCATATAATTCTATACGTAAACTTTTCTATTATAACCTTCATTGCCTTATCAACCATTTCATCCGGAGATAATGCAGCATCAATCACGACAAAACGTTTATTTGATTTTGCCAATTTTAAAAATTCGCCTAATTGCCGATTGATTTCATCAATTGTCAATTCTTGTTTCCGTTTGTATATTGTTTCAGCATCCGTCAACAAAACAAAAACAATACGTGGTTGTATAACCAATTTTGTGAAAATTTTTCGTATCCAATATGGCAATTTTATACTTGCACGGTAAGGGTCAACGAGAAAATCGTAAACATAACGGTCGTATATTGTGAATTTATCAAACTGCACATCTTTACGCATAAAAAACGGAACACCTATCAGGTAATCAACCCAATAATAAATCATTCGCAACAGCGAACTGATAAATCCTTTGGGTTTACCTCTATGTGGATTGGTGAAATCCGTATCCTGTTCTTTGACGCCTGCTTTTTCGCCCAATGCTCCCAAATTAGGCAGGATACTTGGGCGATGATGATAAATATGGCATTTGGTTTCATCAGAAACATAATAATATGCGATTGCCTTTTGCAAACCATCAATAAATGTCGATTTGCCTGTACCGTCAGCACCTTCAACGGCTATAAAATCAGGATTAACCAACTTAAATTTCGTTTGAAATGATATCATGTAATGTTTTATTACATGATAGATCGTTTTTGCTGGATTGTCTTTTAACGACCTGACAAATAAATCTTTAATTATTTCCTTTCTATAGCGCAACGTTTGTTTCAGTTCATTTTGTTCAAAACATAGTAATATCTTGTCCGTTAGTTCGACACCAAACAAACGCACCAATTCATTTCTAAAATCGGTTTTATTAGTCGTATAGCAGGCAAGAATATCCGATATGTATTTTTCTTTCACATACGCGCCACCCAATAATGGTCGCAGCCAAGTGGTAACAGCAATATGCAATGGATTGGCTACATACAAACTGTTATACAACTCTTTCCTGCTATTCAGCAAGTCAAACGAATGTGTTTGCAAACCAATATATTCGTTACAATCGAAAAAATCCAACTTTAAACTAATGCCGTCTTCCACATTGATAAACAGATAACACTGTATAAATTGGAATTTATGTAACACATAATGCGAAAAACCAAACTCTTGAAATATTTCCTTTACCGCTATGTCTGCCTGTTTCCATTGCTGTTTGGCAATAGCCAAATCAACGTCTTTGCTTGGGTTATTGTCCGGCAACCCTTCATAATTGCGAACAACCAACCAATCAATATGCTCTTGATTAAGTCTGTCAAAAAAATGCAACAACGCAGTCGTATGTATTTTTCCCCATTTATTTTGCATAGTCTATAATTCTCTGATAGTTAGTTTTCATTTCGGAAACAATTTTACTCCATAGCAACTGACTGTGGGCAATTTCCTTTGCTTTTTCTCCGAGTAAGTATCTTTCATCACCTAAGTCGTAATAAGCAATTATTGCCCGTGCAATATCCTGCGGGTATGGCTCACATTTAATAAAAAAGGAAGTATCCGAAACATAGTTCATGCTACAACCGGAAGTTAATATCATCGGCTTGCCGCAAATCATCGCATCAATAATTGACATTGAAAATCCTTCCGAATAAGACGCCATAATATAGCCATCAGCACTGCATATCGCGCTATATTTGTCCTTTCCATATAGCGGACCCATCCAATAAAAGGCGTCGCTTACACCAAATTCTTCAGCAAGTTGGCGGTAACGAGCTGCATTCCCCTTGTAATCGGGACCTACCAGCACAAATGCCAATTTGTGTCTGATTTCTTTTGGTAAGTGAGACAAAGCTTCAATGATAAATGGAATATTTTTATCGTTACGCAATACGCTTACCATCAGCAACACATACCTGCCTTTGAAAGGTTGATTTGCAAAGAAATCAGTATTCAAGTCCGGCAGTATCTCTGATTCTTCAAAGCCATTATAGGCGACAAACATTTTTCCTTTATACCCATATTTGGCAAGACCCGTACCTTCTTCTCTGGTAAGAATATGGCATTCGGCTGCCATATTCAGATATTTTGCCTCAAATAGCCATTTAGCAATCATTCTTTTCCCGGTATAAGCATGTGGGTTTGAGTATGTTCCGTGCGTAGTGATGATAAATGGTATGCCGTGTTTTTTCAAAGCCGAAGCAATGATATTCTTGTCATAAAACCATATTAAGTGAAAATGTACCAAGTCGATATTTTCTTTGCCGGCAAGCAATGCTTTGATAATATCGCCTTTACTCCATAAAGTTACACGCGGAAAACACTCTACCGTAACAAACTCGTCCCTCCGATAGGCAGTATGTTTCTTTGCCCCATCAACAATAGCCCATATCTGACTGTCAATGCCGGCCAATTTCTCATATTTGTTCAGATAATAAACAACACGGCTAATACCATTAGATCCGTTAGGATTAGCCCTGCCGTGCGTTACATGTATAATTCTCATATAAAATATTTCTTTTGTGTGTAATAAATAACTTATTGGTGTACAACAAAATAATACATAGCCACACTATCTGATTATTAACCCCATACATAAACACAAGGAAGAACCAGAAAATTATAGATAAAATATCACCTTTCCGCCAGCACATCAAGGAAGAAAAAACAACGAAAAGAATAAATGAAATAAAACCATACTCTATCCAAATTAGAAACATCGCACCACCAACACCTTCGCCTAACGTTCCCGGTAATATTCCATACAAACGATTTGTGTAATCTATTCCATGACCAAACCAATCGTCGAAAGTAGATATATCCACAGTTTTCATTGCAATTATCATTGGCACTATTCGAGAAGCAGCAGCACCGTCGGTTTCGATAATTTTATGTTCATCTAAAGTCAGAGTTGCCATAACAGTATCCGTTGTCCGTTTCAATGTTGTAGGACTTATTGCATTGGCTGCCACCCATACCATTGAGGCAATCAACAGCATATAAATAATATTCTTACCTCTAATAAATTTCAACAAGACAATAGGTATAAACAGAAACGCCGTTCCGCTACCCATCGTTATCATTGTCCAAAGAAAAGCAATCCAAATATATTTATCTTTCTTAAAATCTTCCTTAAAACTATATTTCCTGTTTTTTATAATCTCTTTGAGAGTAATAAACGAATACATCAACAGCGGAACTATTCTAGCCGCCCAAGAAGGTTCCATAGCCAACGAATTGAGTTTCCAAGGCTCTGCTGGATTGTAAGCACTTCCCATAAATACCGACAGTCCCGTTAATACGCAGAATTGTTGTATCAACAGTACAACAAAATAGGCATAAAGCAGGAATTTGAGCAGGTTCAAGTATTGTTCTGGTAAGAATCTTGCCCTATCAAATACTCGCTCATAAGCCATAAAATTCATGCTAAACATGGCTGAATAGAAAATTGTTGACCACCGCAGGCTTTCTGGATGAAACAGCACAGGAAATAGAAAAATAGTAACCAAAAACAGCCCCAACAACAAATCCTGCCTGTAAATATGCATAACAAAACACAGTATCAATGGAGAAGCTAACATTGTTGCGTTCAACACAACAGGGATATAATCCTTAACTAAAAAGCCAGTGGATATTGCCAGTAAGAAAACAATAATACAAGTCAATATCATGTAAACCTTACCCTGTTTATGAAACATTATTCTACCATTCATTTACCAATTATAAATTTTGCTTTTGTATTGATTAAATATACCACGATATACTCAAATACAATTGTAACTACAAAAAACAATAAACTATGAAAGCCACTAAGTCCATCCTGCCCCCAAAATGTTTTATTTACCAAGATACATATTTCCATCAATATAGAGTAGTGGGTAGCCATCAAAATTAAAGAGTTTTTTCCCCAGAATGACAAAAAAGAAGATACTTCCCATTTTTCCGTTGCCTTTGCCAATAATAATAGTCCAAAAGGACCGACTATGGGAGCAATAAATAACCACACAACGCTGTCTATCTCTCCAAATAATGGCAATAATCTGTCCAAATAATTGGCTGACAGAAAACTGGCAACCATAAGAAAGCAACCGTAAATCAATAATTTTCGATTCGATAATAGCTGAATGTAACGATAAAACACGTTGCAAATATAATATCCGGCAACGATAACACCCCACGCTCTCATTATATTGTATATTGTTCGCAAAGGGGCATCGACTATTCTGCATAATTCGCTACCATAAGCAAACGTATCATTCCAATATTTATATCCCGATAAATAGAGAATAGTTGCTAAGGTGATAACAATTTTCCATTTCAATGTCCGCTGCAGGAATACTATGGCAATTATCTCACTAAAAAACAATGCCGGTAAAAACCATAGTGTTCCGATACCTCTCAAAACAATTGTTTTATAAATATCCGTAAGTATCAATTGGTAGCCTTTTATTCCAAACAGAACCAATATACCATCGAATAATATTATAATTAGCGTGAACCAAATGTACGGGAATACCAGTTGTCTAATTCTCTTATGAATATGTGATTTCAGGGATATTTCCTTTTGGGATAGGCACATTATCCAACCAGAAGTAAAATAAAAAGCAGTAATCATAAATGAGCCTATCCATATATTCAAGGCATTAGAAAAGATGCCATCTTCAAAATGCAGTAACGTTATACAAAGGACAGACAACCCTTTCACAATATCTATATATATTTCTCTCATCTACAACAATCGCTTAACAAGTGCTAAATATAACCTTTTGGACCAAACCAGCCACCGCAGTTGGTGCTTTGAATACTCACTGTATTTTACCAAATAGTAAATTCGGCTTTTAACAGCGAGTTCAATTCTATTTTTTACACATCCTTTTTCTGATTTAATATGAACATGCTTTGCACTAAGGTCTGCCATATAATACATTTTCTTTGCTGCCATTTTAACTTGCTTTGCCAAAATAGATTCTTCACAATAAAGAAAGGTATTTTCGTCCAAGAAACCTATCTGTTTTACAAATGACATTCGAATAATAAAACAACATCCCGACAATTTTTCGCAATAACCACTTTTTTCATAATCTGTTATATAAGTGTACTTTGTCTTAATAAAATCAAGAAACCAAAACAATTCTTCCCAATACCCAATTTCTCTCATAGGATTTTGATGAAAACTTTCCGTATTCACAGTATCACTGCCAATAACAGCAATGTTATCATCTGACTCAATTTTATTCAATAATTTCAATAAATAATTTTTTTCTTCTATTTCAACATCTGGGTTTATTATTAATGCATATTCGCACCCTTTTTCTGCAGCATATCGCAATCCGATGTTATTTCCTGCTGAATATCCCATGTTTTCTCTGCTTTGCAATAGAGTTACATTTTCCTGATTACAGAACGAAACCAATTGAGATATATCTTCTTGATTAGAACAATTATCTACCACAATAATTTCGTAGTTCACACCAGATTGCCGTTTCAAAAAAGAAACGCATTTAACACAATCAAAACTTGTATTATAATTGAGAATGACTATTGCTATACTTGGCATTTTTCAACAATCTGTATTTATTATTATAATATAGCAACAAAAGCAAACAAGTAATTTCTACACAGACCACCATTATTGAAATTGAATATAAATTTATTGCTTGAAACAACCATAAGCAGCCAATGAACACAAAGAAAAACAAACAAGTTAACGAATAGACATTCATATATGCCTTATTATATCCAAAAGGAATCAAACGGCAGTTGGCTAAAAACATACTAAAAGAAACAATGACAACCGTAGAACTCAATATGCGCACAATATCAACAGCACTTTGAATATATTCGTGCATAAAGAACAATACTATCCATTTGCTAAATACAAAAACAAGAATATAACCTATTCCACTCAACCCAGCGACTACGAACATTATCCTATTGATAAACTTAATACTCTTTTCTCTCGACACTTTCGGAAATACGGCTTGATTTACAATTCCTATAGGTAATTTTAACAAATTAGATATTTTTTCACCTAAATCATAAATAGCAACTTCCGACATTCCGAGAAAAGCACCTATAACTATCTTGTTGATATTACCATATACTTGAATAGACGCTATTGAAACAAACAGTGGAATACTTTCCTTAAAGTGAATATAAACCAATTTTATGGGCAAAAAAACAAATTTGATTTTTTCTTTTCCAAATACAATATAACTTGCAACTAAACCGCCAAGCAAAGCCCCAATACCATTCAATAAAGGAATATATACATAGTCAGATGGCGAACTAACAAACATAAATATGGCAACAATAAATAAACTTCGTATAGAAACATTTATCAAGGTCGTATATTTCATTTTTTCAATTCCCTGAAAAAACCAAGCAGGGAAAAGCAATTCATTGAATGTGAGAAGAAAAGAATATAGAAAAATATAATAATTGCTCTTAAAAAACGGAATTAGGCTGATTATTAAAACATAAACCACTAAACACAACAACCAAATTACAAACTTGCTCACATATATAGATGAAACTATTTCTGATATTACCTGCTTATTCTCTCTATTCTCTGCTATTGATTTGGATGCAGAAAGATTAAAACCAAAATTTACTACCAACGAAACATAACTTACTACAGCTTGGGCAAACACAACGACTCCATACAACTCTTTTCCAACAACTTTTATTAAATAAGGATATGTTAAAAATGGCACTAAAATTATAAATATCTGTAAAACAGTTAAATAAGAGAAATTGGTTATGAGTGTTTTTTGATTCTTAATGGATTTAATTATATTTATATGCGATGCATTGCTCGAACATTTCATTTTCATATTTTCTCCAAATTCTCCCTCGGAATATACGTAGTCGCTAGCGACACTAATCCACCAAGCCTCACCACCACACGCTTATGCCCTTTTATCCGGTACAACTCCCCTTCGACTCCCGCAAATTCCCCTTTGATCACCCGCACCTTTTCGCCTCCCTTCAGATTCTCCGGATCGTTCAGGATAATCGTCTTATCCGAAAATTCTTGCAAAAACATGAAATCCTGCATCTGTTTGTCGGGAATGATTTGAAATTTCTTGGTATCCGCATCGTAGAGATACGAAATTGTACACCCCGATTCCGCCGGCAGTGAAAGGGCTTGCTCATAGTCTGTGCGGATGAAAACCAAACACGGAATAGCCGGTTTCTCATCTTGAAAAGGAATGTAATGCTGGATTCCTTTGTGTTCTAAAAAATTCTTGATTTTTCTTTCTGTCAGGTATTTGACCTTAGCCGCATACCAATGGACAAAGCTTTGCTTCATGACTTCTTCGTTTAAAGTCACACATAAATAAAAA
>JAISKT010000338.1 GCA_031261295.1 Candidatus Symbiothrix sp.
GATAGCGCCCGGAATCAAGCGGACAATAGCATCGGCCATCACCGCCGCCACCAGTTCGCCACCGGTCAAAACATAGTCGCCGATGGAAATTTCGCGGGTAATCAAATGTTCGCGGATACGGTAATCAATCCCTTTGTAATGTCCGCAAAGGATAATCAGATTTTGGCACAAAGAAAGCTGGTTGGCGATGGGTTGGTTAAAAGTTTCGCCGTCGGGAGAAGTATAAATCACTTCATCGTAGTCCCGTTGGGCTTTTAAAAAAGAGATGGCGCGGTCCACCGGTTCGCATTGCAAAACCATACCGGCCTGGCCGCCAAAAGGATAATCATCCACCCGGCGGTGTTTGTCTAAAGAATACTCCCTGAGATTATGGATTTGGATGTCAACCAATCCCTTGTCTTGCGCTCTTTTTAATATGGAGTGATTGAGGGGGCTTTCCAAAATCTCAGGAAGTACCGTGATAATATCGATTCGCATTCCTATCAAATCTTTAATTTGCCTGGATCTTGCCGATTTTTTTTTACAAATGTACAAAAATAATTTATATTTTTAGTTCTTTATATCAATGATACTGTCCACCACATACGTGCTGTGGCCGCGCCAGGGCAATGTCCCCAAATATTCCCGGTAATGCAAATCAACTTCCCGGCCGCCGGCCACCATCAGTTTTTCCGCCACGCTTTTGTCGGAAACCGAAAATACAAACTCATTTGATTGGATTGTTCCATTCGCATTTCCGGATTTCAACCCGGCCTGAATGAGTTTGCCTTCGTAGGTCTTAAAAACGTATCCTTTATAAACTACGTAATTTAATTGGCCGGCTTTTACGCCTTCTCCCCAAACGAAATAATAACGGACATAAAGAAATAGGGCCAAAACTACGACAATAATTCCAACAATGATAGCTGTCCATTTTCTCCCTTTTGTGTTTTTTAGTTTTACTTGTGATTCCATAATAAATAATCTTTTTATATCTTTGTAAAATAATTGAAAATATAATGAAACGGATCAAACTTTTTATTTTTCTTCTGACCCTGAGTTCTGCGGTCTTTTCTCAAATCCAAGAGCCTGTTAAATGGCAATCTTCTATCAATAATGCCGGTGAACTCGTTTTTACTACGAAAATTGACCACGGGTGGCATCTTTACGACATGAACATGCCTTCCGGAGGGCCGATCCCTACCACTTTTGTTTTCGAAAACCGGAAAGGAGTGGAATTGTCCGGCAAAGTTACAACTCTTACCGGAATAACAACCGAATTTGACGATATGTTTGATATGAATATTAGTTGGTACAAGGAAAATCCGACTTTTACTCAAAAACTAAAGATTACCGACCCGGACAAATTCAGTCTCGAAGGCTATATCGACTACATGACTTGCAATGATGAAAATTGCATCAAATGCAAGGAAGAATTTTCTTTTTCAAAAAAAGATTTACCGGCCGGCATTGCAGTGATCAAAGCAGAGCCTGTGGCTGCCGCTGAAGAAGATCTTAAGGAACTTAAGGAATTTAAGGAGCTTAAGATTTTTAAAGATTCCTTGGAAAGCGAGCCGGCTGTAGTAGAAACTACCGACTTGTGGCGACCGGTCATTGAAGAATTAAATACTTTCGGCTCCGGGAAAGAGGTGGACACCTCCTGGCTGGCTATTTTCCTCCTTTGCTTCGGGGGCGGATTTTTGGCTTTGCTCACCCCTTGTGTCTGGCCAATTATTCCGATGACCGTCAGTTTCTTCTTGAAACGTTCCAAAGCCAACCGTAAAAAAGCGGTTACGGATGCCCTTACTTACGGTTTATCCATTATCGTCATTTACCTGGCATTGGGTTTGTTGATTACAATGATTTTCGGGGCAAGCGCCTTGAACAATTTATCTACCAATGCCATCTTCAATTTACTGTTCTTTGCACTGCTAATTTTATTTGCGGTTTCTTTCTTCGGCGCATTTGAATTGACTTTGCCTGCCTCGTGGACAAATAAAATGGACAGCAAAGCCGAATCGACCACCGGATTCCTCAGTATTTTCTTTATGGCCTTCACGCTGGTATTGGTATCTTTTTCTTGTACCGGCCCCATTATCGGCGGTTTATTGGTGCAAGCCGCCAGCATGGGAAGCATTATCGGGCCGGCTGTCGGCATGTTCGGCTTTGGCTTGGCATTGGCCATCCCGTTTGCCCTTTTCGCCATCTTTCCGTCTTTATTGCAAAACCTGCCTAAATCGGGCGGTTGGCTCAATTCGGTAAAAGTAGTTTTAGGATTCCTTGAATTGGCTTTGGCCTTGAAATTTTTATCGGTAGCCGATTTGGCTTACGGATGGAAAATACTGGATCGCGAAGTCTTTTTGGTGCTTTGGATCGTTATCTTCATTTTGTTAGGTTTTTATTTATTGGGGAAAATAAAATTGGCCAACGACAGCGATTTGAAACATGTTTCCGTCACCCGGTTGTTCCTGGCGATCATCTCTTTTTCTTTTGCTGTTTACATGGCGCCCGGTTTGTGGGGAGCGCCTTTAAAAGCAATCAGCGCTTTTTCGCCGCCGCTTTATACCCAGGATTTCAATTTGTACAACGGGGAAGTACATCCTAAATTCTACGATTACGACGAAGGAATGCAATATGCGGCGAAAAACAAGAAACCGGTTATGGTTGATTTCACCGGTTTTGGTTGCGTCAACTGCCGGGAAATGGAAGCGGCAGTCTGGTCGGATCCGCGGGTAAAAGGAATGATCGACAACGATTATGTGTTGATTTCCCTCTATGTGGATAATAAAACCCAATTGCCGGAGCCTGTCGAAATAACGGAATACGGCAAAACGGTGAAATTGCGGACGATTGGCGATAAATGGAGTTACCTGCAACGGGCTAAATTCGGAGCCAACGCTCAACCGTATTATGTGTTACTGAATAATCAGGGAATGCCCGTCGGGCCGTGGCGCGCTTACGACAAAAATATCGACGAATACATCAAATTCTTGCAAGACGGAGTAAAGAATTATAAAAATTAAATTGTGGAAGTTTGTCATTGCGGGCTTGTCCCGCAATCCCAAGATGCCCGTTAAACACTAATGATGCAAAAATAATGAATAATTGTGATTAACGATTTTCAGGGGATTGCGGGTCAAGCCCGCAATGACAGAGGTAGTAAGAGACTAAAAATTATTGATAATGCACGATAAAAAAACGAAAATGCAAGCCTTTGGCCGCTTGCTCGACATATTGGATGAATTGCGCGTCAAATGTCCCTGGGATAAGAAGCAAACCAATGAGAGCCTCCGTACCAATACGATAGAGGAAACCTACGAATTGTGCGAGGCTATCATTAAGAATGAAATTCCGGAGATAAAAAAAGAATTGGGAGACGTCCTTTTGCATGTTGTTTTTTATGCAAAGATTGCAGAAGAAAAAGGACAATTCGATATGGCCGATGTCTGCAATTCCCTGTGCGATAAGTTAATCTTTCGCCATCCGCATGTTTTCGGAACAGAGGAAGCGGAAACGGCAGGCCAGGTGGAACAAAACTGGGAACAAATCAAATTGAAAGAAAAAGGCGGCAATAAAACAGTTTTGGAAGGAGTGCCCGCATCTTTACCGTCGGTTGCCAAAGCCCACCGGATTCAGGATAAAGCGCGCAACGCCGGTTTTGACTGGGACAAGAAAGAAGATGTCTGGGAAAAAGTGGAGGAAGAAATGACCGAATTGAAAGTGGAAATCGCTTCGATGAATAAGGATAAAATGGAAAATGAATTCGGCGATTTGTTTTTCAGCCTGATCAATGCGGCCCGTCTCTACAAAATTGATCCGGACAACGCTTTGGAACGCACCAACCAGAAATTTATCCACCGTTTCAACTACATGGAACAAAGAGCCAAAGAGCAGGGTAAATCCCTGAAAGAGATGACGCTCGATGAAATGGAAGCGTTTTGGCAGGAAGCAAAGCGAGAAATCTAAAACTCATCCGTAGGCCCTACGGAACAAGTTAGATTTCTCGCTTTGCTTCGAAATGACGGAAAAAATCCTTATTCTACATTCAGGTTGACCCGTTTGAAACCGGTAACCGTCAAGTCTTTGTTTTGTTTTTTCAAATAATCGGCAATCGTGATTTTTGCATCTTTCACGAAATCTTGCATCAACAAGGTAAAATCTTTGTAGTACTTTGTCAACGCGCCGTCTGCAATCCGGTCCAGAATGTTTTCCGGTTTGCCTTGTTCGATGGCTTTTTCGCGGGCGATTTTCTTTTCCCTTTCCACCACTTCTGCCGGAACAGAATCTTTGTCCACGCTCACCGGATTCATTGCAGCCACTTGCATTGCCACATCCCTTGCCACTTGTGTTTCTACACCGGCTTGGTTGAGGCCCACAATCGTTGCCAATTTATTTCCCGGGTGAATATAAGCCACTGTAGTAGGGGCTGTTAAATATTCATAAGCGCCCAATTCCATTTTTTCACCGGTAATACCGATACGGTCGGTGATCAATTCGTGTACTTTGCGTCCGTCAACGGATAGTTCGTTCAATTCTTCAGCGGTTTGGGGTTGATTTTCCAAAGCTGCATTCAGGATTTTCCGTACCATACCGATGAATTCTTCGCCTTTCGCTACGAAATCGGTTTCGCATTTCACTGCTACGACTGCTGCAAAATCATTGTTTGTCGCTGCCAGCACACAACCTTCGGAAGCTTCGCGGTCTTCGCGTTTAGCTGCTACGGCTTGTCCTTTTTTACGGATAATTTCGATAGCTTTATCGAAATCGCTTTCTGCTTCATTCAGTGCATTTTTACAGTCCATCATTCCCGCACCTGTCATTTTCCGCAAGTGCTGTATATCTGCCATTGTAACTGCCATAATATTTTTTTAATGAAAATAATGAAAAAATGAAAAAATGAAAGAAATGAAAATAATGAAATGAGAAATATTATTCTTTCATTATTTTCATTTTCTTCATTTCTTTAATTAATAATTAGTCTTCTTCTTTCACGAACTTGCTCGCGATATTTGCATTCAAAGCAGCTTCATCGTCTTTAGCGAGTAATTTTTTCACTGCTTTTGCTTTTCTTTCTCTGCGGGGAGCTTCTTCTTCGTTGTCGGAAGCCGGTGCAGAATCTATTTTTTCAACTTTCCGTTCCTCTGCTCCTTCGTTGATGGCTGCGCAAAGAGCGTCCAAAATCACTTCGATAGATTTGGTTGCATCATCATTTGCAGGGATAACGAAATCAATATCATTCGGATCCGAATTTGTATCTACGATTGCAAACACAGGGATACCCAAACGGTTGGCTTCTGCTACCGCAATGTGTTCTTTCATTACGTCAATGACTAACAAAGCGGAAGGCAAGCGGTTCAAATCAGCGATAGAACCCAAGTTCTTTTCCAATTTGGCGCGTTGACGGGTGATTTGCAATTTTTCTCTTTTAGACAATTGGTCGAATGTTCCGTCTTTAGCCATTTTGTCGATGGTCGTCATCTTTTTAATGGCTTTGCGGATTGTGGGGAAGTTCGTCAACATTCCACCCGGCCAACGTTCTGTAACGTAAGGCATACCGACGGAAGTAGCTTTGTCGGCAACCACTTGTTTGGCTTGTTTTTTAGTAGCTACGAACAGCACTCTACGGCCCGATTTAGCGATTTGTTTGAGTGCGGCTGCAGCATCGTCTATTTTTGCAACTGTTTTATGTAAGTCTATGATATGGATACCATTACGTTCCATAAAAATGTAGGGAGCCATAGCGGGATTCCACTTTCTTTTTAAGTGTCCGAAGTGGGAACCGGCTTCCAATAACTGATCAAATGTTACTCTTGACATTGTTTTAATTTTAATTTGTTTACATTCTTTTGTTTAAGCAACCACCAGGTAGTTATCCTACAAATCTGCTTGCCGGATAAGTCCTAACCGATTTAGATACTAAACTTTTTTTAATGAAAGAAATGAAAATAATAATTCTTTCATTTTCTTCATTATCTCTTTGAGAATTGGAATCTCTTCCGTGCTTTGGGTCTTCCCGGTTTTTTCCGTTCCACTTCGCGTGGGTCGCGGGTCATAAAACCTTCTGATCGTAAAGCGGGTTTATTTTCCGGATTGATTTTCACCAATGCGCGGGCGATACCCAAACGGGCAGCTTCCGATTGTCCTTTATAACCACCTCCTTGCAAGTTGATTGTAATATCGTACTGTTCCACAACGCCTAATTTGTTAAGCGGTTGTTTTACAACGTATTGAAGTATTGAAGAAGGGAAATAGGTTTCGAGTTCACGCTTGTTGATCCGTATTTGGCCGGATCCTTCTTTTACATAGACGCGGGCTACAGCAGCTTTACGTCTTCCTAATGCATTTACTACTTCCATTGTTTTTAATTAAGTAAATGAAAACAATGAAAACAATGAAAACAATGAAAACAATGATTTTGTCGATTTATCATTTTCTTCATTTCTTTCATTTCTTTCATTTCTTTCATTCATTATTGTTTGTTTATTTAAGTGAATTAATATCGATTGATTTAGGTTGTTGCGCTTCCTGTTTGTGCTCAGCGCCGTCATATACGTAGAGATTTTTAAGAATTTTTGCACCCAAACGGTTTTTGGGAAGCATTCCTTTTACTACTTTCCGGAGCAACCGGTCGCTGCTTTTCTTGAAAAGCGATTCCGGAGTATTTTCTCTTTGTCCACCGGGATAACCTGTGTAAGAAAGATAAATACGGTCGGTCCATTTATTACCGGTTAAAACCACTTTGTCGGCATTGATAATGATTACATTATCGCCGCAATCCACGTGAGGCGTGAAATTGGGTTTGTACTTGCCCCGCAGGAGTTTCGCTACCTTGGACGCCAAACGACCCAAGTGTTGTCCGTTTGCATCTACGACAACCCATTCTTTGTTAACAGTTGCATTGTTTGCAGAAATGGTCTTATAACTTAAAGTATCCACTGCTTTTAATTTTTTGTTTGTTAATAATTATATTTGATTCATATTCCTTTTCGACTATTGGACACATTTGGAATAAAAAGGTCAAAATCAAACACTTACATATATTGAATAATAATCGGCCTGCAAAGATACGTTTTTTTTTATAAAAAACAAAAAAAGCTATCCCAATCTAATGAGATAGCTTTAATTTCATCTTGATTGTAATTACTGAGCAGCTTCAACAGCAGCTTCTTCTGCAACAACAGTAGCAGAATCAGCAGGAGCAACTACGTCTTCGATAGTTGTAACAACTTCTTCTACAACAGGTACAGCTTCTTCTACAACAGGAGCAGCTTCTTTTTTACAAGAACTGAAAGCGACAGCAGCAACGATAGCTGCAAATAATACTAACTTTTTCATTTCGAAATAATTAAAACGGTTTAAAAATGCACTTTAGATTTCCCTCATGGAAATCCGCTGCAAAGATAAACATTATTTTTTTATGTTGTGCAACACATTTGATAAATTTTTTAATTATTTTTGTGCTTTAATTACAAAATACGAATAAATAATGTCATGAACAGGATAAACGGGTTATTTCAAAACAAAAAACGAGGGATTCTTTCAATTTATTTTACGGCCGGTTTTCCGGAACTAAACGATACAACGGCTATTATCAAGGCCTTGCAAGCCAATGGAATTGATATGATAGAAGTAGGAATTCCATTTTCCGATCCGATGGCCGACGGGCCGGTGATTCAGGAAAGCAGTACAATCGCTCTCCGGAACGGTATGAATTTGAAAATTCTTTTCTCCCAATTGGAAACCCTTAAAAATGAAGTACATATTCCTCTTATTTTAATGGGGTATCTGAATACGGTTATGCAATACGGTTTTGAGTCGTTTTGTAGAGATTGCCAAAAAGCGGGTATTTCCGGCATGATTATTCCCGATCTCCCGTTCAAAGATTATCTGGAAGAATACAAACCTGTTGCCGACAAATACGATTTGCGGATCATCATGCTGATAACACCGGAAACTTCCGGGGAACGCATCCGTTTGATTGACGCCCATACCGACGGCTTTATCTATATGGTATCTTCTACGTCCACGACCGGAGCGCAAAAAAGTTTCAATGCGGAAAAACAGGACTATTTCCACCGGATCAAAGACATGAACTTGCGCAATCCCCGTTTAATCGGGTTTGGGATATCGAATAAGGAAACACTGGATGTGGCTTTTGAAAATGCAGCCGGAGCCATTATCGGCAGCAAATTTATCAGTTTACTGGAAAAAGAAAAGAATCCGCAAGAAGCGGTGAAAAAACTGATGGAACTATCTGAAAACTAAACCTTCCAGGTTTTAAAAACCTGGAAGGTTTACGTGCCCAGAGTTTCCGGCATACCTTGTTTTTTAAAATAACAGGTTGGAATTTTTCACCTTGCTTAGTATAGGTATAAGCAAACCACTACAATAGAAATTGCACACTTTTATCCAACACATAATGTTAAGTAAAACTCAATAGCGCCGAACGCACCGAGGGGCGTTAATGTCGGGGCCGTCCTTACCGATTATAACGTGCACATAGGAGCCTGGGCAAGTCGCGCATAATCTCGGGGCCGTGCTAGCAGACGATTCCGTACTCGACATCATGTGAACTCGCCCATCATTAGTTGCGGCCAGATAGGAATTATACAGTATTTTCAGTTCCATGTAGTTGGGTGCATACCAGTCATCAAATCCCCCTTCTACGGAATTCGCGCACCGGCTTACCCCTTCCGCCCAGGTAAAATCATAGTTTTGAGCCGGCATTACACAGCTATTTAGGTTCGCGTCAGTAGACGGCATTGGGCAAACGACGTCCTGTGTTTTACCGGGCACTAGTTGTGATACCATTAAACTCTTTCCCGCAGCGACACCTGCCGGATTTGCACCGTAGGCAGCACCAGCGAGGACCGTATTCGAAGGGTTAGTCCAATCTTTCGCCACATCTCCCAATGCAGTCGTTGAGTAATCCATCGCAGCGTTAGGCAACAGCAATGCTTCCGGCCATTTGATAACCGATACCGTAACCGGATTTTTGGTGACTCCGCCTGCGCTCGCTGTTATCGTCCATGTAGCATCCTCCTCTTCATTACTCGGATCAACCGTATAAGTAGCCTCACCTTCTGTTACCGTCGAATTGCCGGTACTTCCGGTCAATGTCCAGGTTACCTGCGCGTCACCCGGAAAAGGCTCCCCGTCCGACCCGATAAAGTTGGAAGCGGTAATGGTACCTGCCGTACCTCCTGCTACCAAAGTCAATGCAGTTTTATCCAAGTCGAATGACAGCAAGTTCACTTCAAGCACATGGATGGTTACGGTTTTCTCTACATTACCGTCTGCACTGGTTACGGTAAGAACCGCCGTGCCGGGTGTAAGGCCTTTTACTACGCAAGCCGTAACCGTGTTTGACTGAATGATAGCGGTAGAAGCATAGTCGGCGGGCAGTACCCATTTAACACCTTTAGCCACCTGATCGCTTGTCGGGATAAAATCGCTTACACTAAACGTGCGTGTACCTCCCTCCCAAATATCAATGGTACCGTTGGGAGTCAATGTGAAATCAAGAGCCAACACAGCTCCTGTACCGGATTTGGTAGCCATCCACGCTTTGCCGTTCCATACGAAGATCCCTTTGCCGAGGTTTGTTCCCTTGGCATCGGTCAAACCGGCATTCGTATTGAAAACGACTGTACCTTCGTGATCGCTGCCGTCTCCTTCATCCAATTGCCAATCGCCGGTATTGGCCAGCGGAACATTCGGCAAAATCAATCCTAAATTCTTGCCGCTTTGCGACAAGTCCAAGAGCGCTCCGCCTTTAGGATCATCGATGCTGCCAATATTAACCTGCGCATTCATACTTGCTGTACCCACTATCAGGAGTATCAGCGCTAAAAAAAGATTTTTTTTCATCTTCATTGAATTTATAAATTTATTAATATTTGATTTTTTTAAGTAAGGGTAAAGTCGGCTATAAGTATCTTAAGCTTCTTAAGTATCTTAAGAAGCTTAAGATACTTATAACCGCCTTTACTCTATGAGTTTAAGCGGGCAAATTCAATAACTAAAAAATGAGAGGGAAAAAAT
The DNA here is from genome assembly GCA_031261295.1 of Candidatus Symbiothrix sp. Classification (GTDB taxonomy): domain Bacteria; phylum Bacteroidota; class Bacteroidia; order Bacteroidales; family Azobacteroidaceae; genus Azobacteroides. The sequence continues at coordinate 10,024 of JAISKT010000338.1, forward strand.
ATTGAATAAAACTGCCCGCTAATATTATTATCTATGGGGGATTTATCATACAATAAATGTGTTTATTGCTTCCAAGTCCCTAAGAAGCGGTTATTTAAAATAAAAAACGTGGGACCTAAACTTTATTTGTTATTAGAGGTTCTGAACTACCCATGAATGCAAATAAGTTTAGCCCACGAATGAACGTGAGCGTTTACCAACTTATTCTTGCATTCATTGAAATTGTTCAGATTTCTAATAACAAGAATAAAAGCTAACGCTTTATTTTTTAATGAATTATGTCTTTATAAAATCGTATCTATTTTGTAATAATAGCTGTTTATCGTTTATTTAATTGGCAAAAGTAATATCTTTTTTTGAATTAACCAAAGAATTAGAAAAATTTAACTTTAAAACTAAACCTTCGTAACTATTTAGCCTCCCGTTAAATATTAATTTAGCGGAAAGGCTCCAATCGCGGAGCGATTACATTATTGTAACACAGGATAATACCACCTGCCATCGTCAACCGCGGAGCGGTTGCATAAGTAGAAACGCGATTAATCGCGTCTCTACAATCCGAATGCAACATCTCCGATGTTGTGGGTGGACATTGTGGTTCATTTGTATCTACAATAATGCAATCGCTCCGCGATTAGATGCGCTAAATTAGTATTTACAGTACTGAATAGTTACAAACCTACCAGGTTTTAAAAACCTGGAAGGTTTACGTGGCTCTTACGTGGCCCGGTAGTTGCCGGAAATCCGGTATTACTTTTAAACAATCCGCTTCAATGCTTTCTGCAGGATTGGTCGTAGAAAGCCCGATGACTTTCATGCCCGCAGCCTTACCCGATTGGATGCCGTTGAACGAATCTTCAAACACAAAACAGTTTTCGGGCGGCACATTCAAGTCTTTTGCTGCCAGCAGATAACACATAGGGTCGGGCTTTCCTTGCGTGACGCGGTCGGCTGTAACCAAGGTATCGAAATAGTCACGAATGGGGAGCGCCCGGAAAACGGCCGCCAACTTTTCATCGTTCGAACTGGTTACCAATCCGGTTTTGATGCCGGCTTTCTTCAGTTCAGCCAGAAATTCCAGCGCGCCCGGCACCGGAATCATATCCATTTGCAACTCAAAAGCGCTAATGCCGGCTTCTATTTCTTTCTGCACGCTTTCCGGAAAGTGCGAAAAATAAGTGGCGACAATATTCGGCAGAATGGTTCCCTTGATTAATTTTTCAAAATTTTCAATACCCAATTGGTATTTCTCACCCGTTTGTTTCCAAAACACATCATATTGCGGTTCTGTGTCGATGATTACTCCGTCCAAATCAAAAAGGGCTGCGATATTGTTGTTCATTTCTTCCCGCCTGCACTTACATCGGTGATAATCTTCAGGGCTTTTTCGTAATCTTTGATTTCATTCGGTTTCAAATTCACTTTCACACGTTCCATATCAGCTACTTTTTGTTGTACCTGAGCGGCTAATTTTGTGTATTTTCCCGGATCTTTGGTGAGGTTGTTGAATGCTTCACCGTATTCCTTTGCAAATGCCTGGAAAGCTTTTAAAGACTCGGCAGGAGTAGGTTCTACATAGGCGGCGGCTTCTTCCGTAGCCGTTGTTACTTGGGTAGCTTCATCTACCACTTCGGTTTGAACGGCTTCTTCTGTTTTTTTAGCGCCGTTACATGCTGTGAATGATACCATCAAAACAACAGCAAAGAGAATCATGGAAATCTTTTTCATTTTCAACTATTTTTTAGATTTAAAGAGTGAATTATTACAATTGCAAATGTAGCAAAAGTTTTTAATATCTCAACCATTTAATTATTTCTGCGTAGGAAGGTTTTTTTCCATACATCAGAATACCTACCCGGTAAATCTTGCCGACCAACTTGATAATCAGTATAACCGTAATTGCCAATAAAACAATGGACAAGACCAATTGCCACCAGGGCACGCCGTAAGGCAAACGGGTCATCATCACAATGGGCGAGGTAAAGGGAATGATGGACGTCCAGAACGCCAACGGCCCGTCCGGGTTTTGTGCGCTGTAAAATCCGGCATAAAAGGCGAACAATATCAATACGGTAATCGGCATCATATACTGCTGCGTATCTTCCTGGCTGTTGACCATGGCGCCGATAGCGGCGAAAAGCGAGGCATAAATCAAATAACCGCCGATAAAGAACAGGATAAAATAAAGGCACAATTCCAAAACATTGCTTGTCGCCAATAAGGAAATAATCATTTCGAGATTACCGCCCACGCCGGCAAACAGCGTGCTGCCGGAAAGGACAACCCCGCCAATCAAGATTCCCCACAATCCGAATTGAGTTAGCCCGACCGCGCCGATGCCGATTAATTTACCCATCATCAAGTCAAACGGTTTGACGGAAGACACCATGATTTCGACGATGCGGTTGGTCTTTTCTTCCATGACGCCCTGCATGACCATCGCGCCATACACAAAAATAAACATATAGATGAGCATCGTGAAAGTCATTCCCAAGGCCGTAGCCAATGCCGCCGATGTTTCCGTTTCTTTTCCGGAATCATCCCAGCGGATGGTTTGCATATTTACCGAGATTTTACTTTCGTCAATAATCGATTTCAATCCGGGGATATTGTAAGAGTCCAATTTTTTTTCAGTTAGATAATCATCTAACTGAGAGGTAATAGTAGAACTTGCGCTCATTACCACTTGTTGCCGGGAATATAATGTAAGTGCAGACGGATCTTTCAATAAATCACCGGAGATGACCAAAGTTGCATAAATTTCCTCATCGGATTTTTTCCGAAAATCCTCAAAACCGTCTTTGGCTTTAATGAAATGATACAGGTCGGTGTTCTGTAGAACCGGAAAATATTCGCCTGTTTCGTCCACTACCACAATGTTTTTCGCTTCGCTTTCGTTCAATTTAGACAGCAACAATGTCCCAAAAATCAGCCCTACAAATAATACGGGCATTAAGAAAGTAAGAATGATAAATGATTTTTTTCTTACCCGGGTAAGGTATTCCCTTTTTATAACGATTCCTATTTTGCTCATTTTCAACTTTCTACTGTTTTAATAAATATTTCATTCATGGATGGGATTTCTTCCTCAAAGGATATGATTTCGTTGTTTTTCAATAAGGCCGATAGAAATTCGGAATTCGTTACCGGCTTTACTTTTTTCACACGGAAAATATGTGTATGATACCCTTTTTGATGTTCCACCACTTCGCAAAGCGTTTCATCTGCAATCAACGTATCGCCGGTGGTTTGCACTTTGAAAATATGATTCTTGTACCGCGAACGCACTTCTTCCACATCTCCGCTCAAACCGACTTTGGAATGATGTATCAGCGCTATTTCATCGCAAATTTCTTCTACGGAAGCCATGTTGTGGGTAGAAAAAATAATCGTTTTGCCTTTTTCTTTCAGTTCAAGGATTTCATTTTTCAGCAATTCGGTATTCAAAGGGTCAAAACCACTGAAAGGCTCGTCGAAGATAAGCAAATCCGGGTCGTGAACGACCGTAATGATGAATTGCACTTTTTGCTGCATCCCTTTGGACAGTTCTTCGAGTTTTTTATTCCACCAATCCAGGATATCGAACTTCTTGAACCAGATTTTCAGTCGCGTTTCCGCTTCTTTGGCCGGTAATCCTTTCAACTGCGCCAGATAAACGGCTTGTTCCCCGACTTTCATTTTCTTGTACAGGCCGCGTTCTTCCGGGAGATAACCGATATTGTAAATATCATCTTGCTGCAAAGGGCGGCCATTGAAAAGCACTTCGCCTGCATCGGGGGCTGTAATGCGGTTGATAATCCGGATAAGCGTGGTTTTCCCGGCGCCGTTGGGTCCCAATAATCCGAATATCTTCTTTTCGGGCACCTGAACGCTCACCTTATCCAAGGCCAAATGCCCGGAATACTGTTTGACAACGTCTTTTGTTTCTAAAAAAATCATATATAAGTGGATATTGAAAATTAATGTTATACTTTTTTTATCTTGATTGCTTCGCTTCGCTCGCAATGACGAC
>JAISKT010000071.1 GCA_031261295.1 Candidatus Symbiothrix sp.
CTTTGGAATAATATGGTAAACCGTAAAATGTATGTTACGGGAGGACTTGGCGCACGGCATGACGGCGAAGCATTCGGCGACAATTACGAACTTCCCAACCTGACGGCTTACAACGAAACCTGTGCAGCAATCGGCGGTGTGATGTGGGCGGAACGCATGTTCCGGCTTTTTGGCGAAGCGGATTTCTACAACCTATTGGAAAGAATGCTTTACAACGCCGTTTTGCCCGGAATTTCGCTGGATGGAACTTGTTTTTTCTACCCAAACCCGCTCGAATCGGACGGCGAATACAAATTTAATCAAAGCCACCTGACACGGGCAGGATGGTTTGATTGTTCGTGTTGCCCCACCAACCTGATACGGTTTTTGCCTTCCTTGCCGGGATTGATTTACCATACGGAAGACGATACGGTATATGTAAACCTGTTTGCCGGAAACGAAGCAAAACTAAGCTTGAACGGAAAGGAGATTTTCATAAAACAAATCACCAACTATCCCTTGGATGGAAATATTACAATGGAAATTTCGCCCGAAAAGAAAACAAACTTTACGCTCAAAATTCGTATTCCCGACTGGGCGACCAACCGTTTTCCTTCGGAACTGTATCGTTACGAAAATGAAATTCCGTATTCGTATAAAATCCTGTTGAATGGCGAAACAGTTAATTACATCGAAAATAAAGGATATATCGAAATCAGCCGGAAATGGGAAAAAGACGACCGCATAACACTTGAATTTCCGGTTGCGGTGCGGCAAATATCCGCTCATTCGCTCGTCAAGGATGATGAAGGAAAAATCGCACTATCATACGGTGCATTGGTTTATTGCATGGAAGAAATAGACAACCCAAATGTTTTTGACAAGCGTTTGGATGCAAGCGATTTCCGGATTCATTTGAATGAAACAAAACTCGGCGGAATGAATGAAATAATTGCTGCAAACGGCGCTAATACGTGGAATTTGATACCTTATTATACGTGGTCGAATCGGGGCGTTGGAAAAATGAAAGTATGGTTGGAAAAAGAACAATAGAAACAAACTAAATAGTATATTTACACAATGAAAAGAATATTTTTAATCGGGTTCGCTGTGGTAGGATGCTGGGCGGCACAAGCAGGGGTTGCCGATGACAACATACTTTCCGCTATTCAAAAAGTAAATGACCGCTGGCAAACAACGCATCCTCAACCCGACGGAAACGCTTTTTGGCACTACGCCGCCTATCATACCGGCAATATGGCAGCCTATTTTGCCACAGGCAACGAGGCTTACCTCAACTATTCCACTGCATGGGCAGAAAAAAACGAATGGAAAGGTGCCAAAAGTAATGATAAGTCAACGTGGAAATATTCCTACGGCGAAACTGATGAGTACGTCCTTTTCGGCGACTGGCAAATCTGTTTTCAAACGTATATCGACTTATATAATCTTCAGCCGGACGAAAAGAAAATAGCCCGCGCCATCGAAGTGATGGAATATGAAATGAGTACGCCTAACAGCGATTATTGGTGGTGGGCAGACGGTTTGTATATGGTGATGCCGATAATGACTAAATTGTATCAAGTGACCGGAAAGGCAATCTATTTGCAAAAACTCTACGAATATTTTTCATATTCTAAAAACTTAATGTATGATGCCGAAGCGGGACTTTTCTATCGTGATGCCAAATATATTTATCCGAAACATAAAACCAACCAAGGACTTAAAGACTTTTGGTCGCGGGGCAATGGCTGGGTATTCGCCGCTTTAGCCAAAGTATTGCAGGATTTGCCTGTCAACGATATTCACAGGGAAGAATACATTCAAATTTATCGTTCTATGGCGGCGGCTTTGAAAAATTCTCAACAGCCGGAAGGTCATTGGACGAGAAGCCTCTTGGATGTCGAACAAGCCTCCGGATACGAAACCAGCGGTACGGCATTTTTTACTTACGGTTTCCTTTGGGGAATGAATGCCGGTATTTTGGACAAAGACGTTTATTCGTCTGTCGTAAACAAAAGTTGGAATTATTTGACAAAAACAGCATTACAACCGGATGGAACAGTGGGTTATGTTCAGCCCATCGGCGAACGAGCCGACCAGCACAAAAATGTGGATGCCCAAACTACCGCTGATTTTGGTGTAGGGGCTTTCTTGTTAGCGGCTGCGGAAATGCTCCATTATACCCGGAGTAATGACCGTGCGTATTGGGCTGATTTGGCGTATCGCATAGCGGCTCCGGTATTGAGCAACATGAGTAAAGGCGAATTGAAAAAGAACATGCAAGTGGAAGTCAGTCCCACGTGGGATGGTCGCAGCAAAGATGTGACCTACATGGAATGTTTCGGACGGTTGATGTCGGGTATCGCACCTTGGCTTAGCCTGCCGGATGACAATACGGATGAAGGACAACAACGCAAACAACTGCGTGAGTGGGCTTTGAAAAGTTATGCTCATGCCGTCAATCCGCAAAGTCCCGACTATTTGCTGTGGCGAAACGAAGGTCAGCCGTTGGTCGATGCCGCCTTCATTGCAAGCAGTTTTCTTCGCGCTCCCGAACAATTGTGGCAACCGCTTGACGAACAGACGAAAAACCGTTACATATCCGAATTTCAGCAATTGCGCCGGATTGACCCGCCCAACACCAATTGGTTGCTGTTTTCTGCCATCATCGAAACGTTCCTGATGACGGCAGATGCTCAATATGATATGTACCGCATCCATTCCGCCATCCGAAAAATAGACGGATGGTATGTCGGTGACGGCTGGTATTCCGATGGCGAACATTTTGCTTTCGATTATTACAACAGTTATGTGATTCAGCCCATGTATGTTCAAGTTTTGCAAGTCTTGACGGACAGAAAAATACACCTGCGCGACAAAAGTTTGGAATCGGTTGCAAAAAATCTGGAGGATGCCAAAAAACGGATGCAACGTTACGGCATGATACTCGAACGTTTGATTTCACCCGAAGCATCGTTTCCCACATTCGGGCGTTCCATGACTTACCGCTTGGGTGTTTTTCAACCCTTGTCGTTATTAGCATGGAAAGAACAGTTGCCGAAAGAATTACCCGAAGGACAAGTTCGTTATGCGTTGACTTCGGTCATGAAGCGTATGTTCTCTCAAGAAGGAAATTTCAACGAAAAAGGTTTCTTGCAATTGGGTTTTGCCGGTCATCAACCCGATGTGGCGGATTGGTACACCAACAACGGCAGCATGTATCTTACCTCCGAAGTTTTTCTTCCCTTGGGACTGCCCGCCAATCATTCGTTTTGGACAGCTTCCCCGCTGGATTGGACAGGGAAAAAGGCATGGAACGGTAAAAGTTTTCCTAAAGACCATTCAATAAGATAAATATGAAATTGAAACTACTGTTCCTATTGTTAATTATCTCATTGGAAGTTTTGGGAGGCATGGT
>JAISKT010000078.1 GCA_031261295.1 Candidatus Symbiothrix sp.
TCTATCATACAAACAACGGATTATTATCCGTTCGGAATGACTGCCGGTGGCGAAAAACAAGACAGACAGCCCTACAAATACGGCAACAAGGAATTGGATGAAATGAACGGATTAAATTTATACGATTTCCTGGCAAGAGGATATGATCCAGCTATCGGACGGTTTATGTCTATTGACCCGCTGGCGGAAAAGTATTATTCGATTTCTCCGTATGCTTATTGCGCAAATAATCCGGTAAACAATATTGATCCAACAGGCATGGACTATTTGTATGCAAATGATGATACATACATAGGACAAGATGATAAAGAAAGTGATTACATACGGATTGTAAACAACCACATGGAACAAATAATCAATTTAACGTCTTCAAAAAGTAGTGGAAAAGTAACGGCAGAGATGTTAGGAAAACTTGAAAGTGTTGGTATAGGTGATGCTGATTTAAATGGCAAATCATATTCAAAAATATTTACTGATATCTTGTCGAAAATGTCGGATGTGGATGCTACTGCTGAATTGTTTAATAAAAAAATGTCTGTCGCTGTATTTGGAGATGATGGAAAATTGGAAGAACGATATAATAGTGCTGTTACAGAGTATAACCAAAATGCCAGTCATTATGGAGAAAACGGGAAAAGTTTAGTAACCGCAACAATAAAAACAGGTGCAGAAAATAATAATCTTTTTTTGTACTCAACAGTTTCGAATGTGCAAAATATGTTGGGAGTACATGAACTTATTGGGCATGGACTAAATGGATTGGGAAGCAGGACGCGGACACATCATCAAGTGTATGAATTGCAAATGAATCATTCAACTTGGACAAATACAACTCCTGCATTTAAGGCTATTATGGCAACATTGTATCAACGATATTTAATATCTGAACCAAAGTGAAATTAATGCTAATGCAAGTAATGATAAAAAATGTAATCATATTTATTTTATTCCTGATTTTTTTTATTTCATGTAATAGAAAAGTGGAGCATTTGAATAAAAATCCAAATTTGATTCCTACAAATGAAATCCCTTTTGATTCTACTTATTTTTTTCTTTTGAGGGATGGATATATTCATGAAGATACTATGCTTTTAAATAGTTTTTTTGATTTATGGAATGAAAAATCTTTGCAAATGATAAATTCAAATGAAGATAAGATTGTAACTACACTTAATGGTATCTTTATTGAAATTTATCATCCCTTTGATTTTGAAAAATATGGTTGGTCGGATTGGAAAAAGGATACTCAATATAAATATGCCATTTTGCCCTCGGAAATAAAATACAAAATAACAAATACAAAACTGGATGTCAACGATGTTTTCCAGATGGAGATGGACACTCTCAAAGCTTTTTATACAAATCCAGATATAGGAAATGCAAAAAAGTTATATGACATTGACCCTTTTAGAAAGTCTATGAAGTTGTTTTTAAAAAATGATTATTTTGAAAAGCTATTCTTTTTAGATACCTGTTGCTTTGTTAATACGCCTATTTCTTCCAATTGGAAAGTTTATAAAACTCCACCTGAAATCATAGGTGTTGTGATAAATAAAAAATTAAATCACGCAACAGCCTATTTACGTTTAAATTCTGTGACTATCGGTATAGAATTATCTTTGGAAAATAAAAAATGGAAAATAAAAGAAATAAAGGAATTAAACGAAGAATGAATATGGTCAGTCTCAGTCCCAGTTGGGCGTAACGTGCAAATAATGAATGGTTTGAGTTCGAAGAAGGCTCCTGCCTTCTTCGGGCTAAAAGAATAGCAAAGCTCTGCTTTGCAAACAATAGGAACAAGAAATGAAGCAAAGAAATGAAAATAGTACGGTTGAGGAGGATTATAAATTGGAATAATTATGTATAGATGTAAAATTTTTGTAATAGTTTTAATAACAACTGCAATTATCAGTTGTAATAAAAAAGAAGATATAACAAATAGTATGGATAATGAAAATGTTCAACAGGTCAATTATATTATAAATACCAATCTATCATTAGAAGATTATTCTGATGTTAAGGGTTATTTTCCAAAAGAAGGATTTGTTCCAACTGCAGAAATTGCATTTCAAATCGCAGAACCCGTATTAAATCAAATATATGGAAAAGAAACAATAGAAGAAGAAAAGCCATTTTCCATCAATTTAGAAAATGATATTTGGGTTATTGAGGGTTATCTAGCACCAGGATTCAAAGGAGGAGTTGCTTATATGGAAATCCGAAAAAGTACTGGTGAAATATTAAAGGTTATTCATACGAAATAATCTTTGAGTTTGTGTTTCGGTCGTTCTGAAACTATAAAGAATCATCCCCAGTTGGGACGAGGTTCCACCTCGTTCCGCTTATTTCGGTAGGTTCCACCTGCCATACAAGCGGTAGAACCGCTAAAGATAGAGCGAACGAGGTAGAACCTCGTCCGAACGGAGGGAGTTGGATTTGTACCCGGTGTCGGTACAGCGGTATCTTTATTTTAGCATCCGTTCGATATTTACCTGTTCCAAAAAGTAGGTGTCGTGGGATACCACCAAGAGTGTCCCTTTGTATTCGTTGATAGCGCCGGTGAGGATGCCGATGTTCTGAATATCCAGATTGTTGGTCGGTTCGTCCAGGATAATCAAGTCGGGCGCCTGATTGCTTATCGTCAGGCAGCAAAGCATCAGCCGCATCTTTTCTCCGCCACTGAGCGTATTACAAGACATGTCCCAATATTCTTTGGAAAATAAAAACCGGTTGAGGCGAATCTTTATTTCATGTTCGGGCAAGGAGGAATAGTTAAACCGCTGCGCCTGTTCGTAAACCGTCAATTGATTGTCTATTAACGAATAATCCTGGTCGATGTACACCGCTTGTCTATCGGCTCTGTAAATTGTACCGCAACGGGGTTCGATTTTTCCTAAAATCAGTTTCAGTAACGTGGTTTTCCCCGAACCATTCAATCCGGTGAGCGCAATACGTTCCCCACTGGTGATTTGAAAACTTAACGGTTCTTTCCAAAGCAACCGGTCGCCGTATCCGTAATTTATATCCTTGGCCGTAATCAAAATTTTACCTTTGTGAAGCGACGAATTATCGAAGCCGAACTTCATTTTATCCAATTCGGGCAAGGTTGACCGCAATTCACTTAGTTCTTGCGAAATAGCGCCCACTTTTCCGGCATGAACCCCTTTGAGGCGGGAAGCGCTTTTCTCGGAATCGTTCTTCAGTTTGTCCATCATTGCCTTTCCGGTGCCCTCTTTCTTCTGCTGTTTCTTCCCTCGTTCCTCTAATTTTTGTTTCCGTTCCGCGGCTTCCCACTCTATTTCTTTTGCCCGGCGCAAGGCTTTTTCTTTGCTTTTTACATCCTGATTCAAGGCATTACCTTCAATCTGTTTTTGCTCGGCATAGAAATCATAATTGCCGCCGTACATTGTAATTCCGCGGTTGCTCAATTCATAAATGGAATCGAGCCGGTTGAGCAATGTCCGGTCGTGACTCACCACGAGTATCGTACTTGTGCCGGATTGGATGAAATCATACAGCAACTGCCGTCCCTCCGTATCCAAATGATTGCTGGGTTCGTCCAATAATACGATTTCGGGTTGGTGAATAGAAATCCCGGCAAGGAAAACTTTTGTTTTTTGTCCGCCGCTCAGGGTGTGCATGGGTTGATTCAAATCCAAATCTTCCAACTTCCAATAAGCCAAGGCATCACGGCAACGGTCTTCAATCGTCCAGTCATCATTCAGCAAGGTCAGGTTGGTTTCCGTAACATGACCGGCAAGAATTTCGTTGAAAGCTTTGAGTTTATCTTCAATCCGCAAAGCTTGCGCAAGGGTCAAGTCATTGAACTGCCCGAAAATCTGCGGGATGTAATAAGGTGTCGAATCGGTGGTGACTGTCCCGCCGGACGGCTGCAACCGGCCGGCAATGATTTTGAGCAAAGTAGATTTCCCTGTGCCGTTATGGCCGATTAAAGCCATTTTGTTTGTGTTGACCGTGAGATTCAGGTTGTCAAACAACACCTCTTTATCGGGATGTATGTAAGTGATATTTTGAAGAACAATCATATTACTATGGATTTCCGGCGCTTAAGCGCCAAAGATAGACATTTTTAAAGAGTTTTCATGCAGTAATAATTCACAAAAGTAGATATAATAATTAATTTAATTGGCGCCTTTAATAAAATAAATCCTTATATTTGTATAATTATTCTAAAAATATACATTTTGTTTAATTGAAGCCAACGCATTTGCGAATTGTCCCGATGTGGAAACGTTTACATTTGCGGCGGAAACATCCTTGCGGACGTTGAACAAAGGCGTGATTCCAGTAACGACCGGTTTGACATCAAATATTTGACCGAATCCAAAGGCAGTGAAGCTGCCGGAGTATCGGACAACACCGTTGTGGGAATGTCGTGGATAAAAAATGAAACAGGACCAATAGCGCCTTATGCCTGGACAAAAACAGAAACAGGAACCTGGGAAGGTCTTCGTTGGGCTTTTCCTGCCGGAGGACAAGGAGCGCATATCCTTACTGTTTCCGGAGACGGAACTTTGCCGGGCGAATGCAGGCACATAAGCAACAACGACTGGAATACGTTTGTACTCGATAATCCGATTACGATTCATACGGATAAACCGCTTTACATCGGATTGGAAGTAATACAGCATCAGGATATTGAAACGCCATTATATACCGATAAATCAGCTATCCGGAAAGACGGGAAGCGGAACGCCCCGTTATTTTGTGAAAGCTTTTTATGCAGAAAGCGCCTGGTCGGCTCCTTCGGAAGAAGCAACGGCCGTAGAAACAGGTATTCATCTGATTCGGGACGACAAGTCTCTTACGCTTTCGCCCAACCCTGTTCCGGATTTTTTCCGTCTCACCGGATTTGCAGGAAACGCCCAATAAGTATTTTACATATCCGGATGGGTACGTTACAAACCAAATGGGTAAAATATTGAGTTTTAATTCCTTTCCTTTGGAGCGTTAAATTATAAAAAATTAGGTTATGAAAAAAATGAAATTATTAATTCTTTTATTTTTTTGCATGCAGTTATCGTTGTATTCACAA
>JAISKT010000091.1 GCA_031261295.1 Candidatus Symbiothrix sp.
CGGCGGTTATTTTCATACAGCGTGGAGTATCCTCATTTTCTCACGTATGATTTTGAACTGAATGAATGGTCGGCTGAAAAAGAAAGCGAAAGTAATTTGCCTCTGACCCAGCACCACAACCGGTTTATTGATCCGGATACCGGACAATTAATCCTGTTTGGCGGTTATGGGAATCACACGTACAATTCAAATGTATTAACGCACCCTCTGACCGGAGGAAAATGGAGCGTCGATTCGTTACTCCCGGAAATCTCTCCCCGTTATTTAAGCGCCATCGGGTACTATGGAAATGAGAAATTCCTCCTTATGGGCGGATTTGGAAGTCCTTCCGGAAGACAGGAAGATTCTCCCATCAACCTGTATGATTTGTATGAAGTAGATTACAAAAACAAAAAAGTTAAAAAATTAGCCGACCTTCCCAAAGGCGAAGTACCTCATACAATGGGAGCTTCGTTGGTCATTGATACGGTGAGTCGGAAAGTATATACCCTGGCTTACAATAATGAAGAATTTCAATCCATGATTTATCTTCTCTCCGTGGATCTGAATACGATGGCGCAAACCGTTCTGGGCGAACCTTTCCCCTATCGGTTCCTCGACCGGGAGTCTTTTTGCGATCTGTTCCTGAGCCCAAGCGAGAAGAAACTCTATACGGTTGTGTTGCAAGGAGGAGTAGAGGGAGTCTATGATGTAGAATTTTATTCGTTGAGATACGCTCCGCTGCAAGTGTCGGATGTCATCCAAAAAGGGGAAGAAAAAAACAATCTACCGCTGATAATTGCTCTTGCCGGAATCGTTCTACTTTTGTTGTTTGGAGGCTTTGTGTATAAGCAAAAAAGGAAAAACGTTACCAAACCGGATCAACCGGATTCATTGAAGCCAGCTTCCGAAGCTACTCTCACCGACACCACCATTGTGCAGGAAAAGCCGGCTTCCACGATTTTCTTGCTGGGCGGTTTCCGTGTATTTAATAAGCAAGCCGAAGATATAACCGGAAATTTCAGTTTGATTAAGAAACAATTGTTCGTCTTTTTCCTGCTTAATTCGACCGGAGATGGGAAAGGAGTAACTACCAATAAGTTAGACGAAACTTTTTGGGCGGAGATGGATAAGACGAAAGCAGCCAACAACCGGAATGTGAATATCCGGAATCTCCGTATCTTATTGAAAACGGTTGGGAAAATTGATATTGTCCATGAAAATGGATACTGGAGATTAATTCTGGGTAAAGATGTCACTTGCGATTACTACAACGCAATCGACCTGATCAAACGGTTGAATCAGAAAAATTCCTATTCAAATGAAATTTTGAACCAACTATTGGATTGTACTTCCAAAGGATTATTACTGCCGAATATAAGTACCGAATGGACAGATGATTATAAGGGTGCCTTTTCTAATCATTTGATTGATTTATTAGTCAAAATATCCACACAGGAAGAAATACGGACAGATCCCCTATTTAGACTTCATATCGCGAACGTAATATTGATTCATGATAATCTAAATGAAGAAGCCGTCCGAACCAAATGCCGCATATTATACAAACAGGGGAAAAAAGGACTTTCCAAACAAACTTTCGATCTGTTTTGTACTTCCTATCTGAATATTCTCAATGAGAAACCGGCCTTTAATTATGATGATTTTGTGAAAAATTTATAATTTTTTCTTTTTGAAAATCAATTCATTACAAAATTAAAACACGTATTTTTCCCCTGAGTTAAGTAGGAATTAAGTGGGAATTAAGTGGGTGAGAGTATATTTGCTGTGAACTAAGAAAACACTGGATCGTCTAATATCATAGCAAAGATAAAATGAAAAAAAACACTATTTTTAAAATTTACTTAATTATCTGTTTATTGTTTACAGGGCTGTATGTTGCCAATGCCGACACAACCGGTCAACAACAAAGCATTACCGTAACCGGAAAAGTGGTAGATGCGAATGAACTTCCGCTGATAGGCGTTTCGGTGACTGTTCCCAAAACAACGGTTGGAACAGTTACGGATATGGATGGAAACTATTCCTTGACAATACCCTCCTCAAGCGCTGAAATTCAATTTTCTTACATTGGTTTCAAATCGCAAACCATTAAAATCGGCGGCAAACGGGTGATTAATGTAACGCTTCAGGAAGACACAGAGATGCTCGGCGAAGTGGTAGTGGTCGGTTACGGCACACAAAAGAAAGAAACCGTGGTAGGCGCCATAGCAACTGTCAGTACCAAAGATTTGCTACAGTCGCCCCAGGCAAATATCAGTAATGCGCTGGCGGGAAGAATGCCGGGTTTATTATCTGTTCAGCGGTCGGGGGAACCGGGAAAAGATGCCTCCCTGTTGAGAATCAGAGGGGTTGGAACCTTTGCACAAAATCCGGACGGTTATCAAGGTTCAGACCCTCAAGATCCGTTGGTGATGGTAGATGGTATCGAATCCTCGAATTTCAACAACATTGATCCTTCGGAAATAGAAACCGTTTCCATTCTGAAAGATGCTTCTGCTACCGCTGTTTATGGAGTAAGAGGAGCCAATGGCGTGATTTTAATTACCACCCGGCGCGGCACATTGGGGAAACCGAGAATAAGCCTGACGACCAATGTGGCAGTCTCGGATTTTCCTTTTCTTCGGAAAAACATGAATGCATACGATTATGCCATGGGCATGAACCGGGCATTAGCCAATGACACGTATGTGACAAAAACTTCCTACTATCCCGAATATTTGCCTGCCGAACTGGAGGCTTACAGAACACATTCCGACCCCATCTTTTATCCGGATATGGATTGGCATGATTATATGATAAAAGATCGCGCCTACCAGTCGCAAACCAACTTTAATGTGGGAGGAGGAACCGAAAAAGTCAAATATTTTGTTTCGCTCGGATTTTTCACACAAGAAGGGATGTTTGAGACGTCTCATTACGACCCCGGCTATGATTACCAATCAAGATATAAAAGGTATAACCTGCGATCGAATTTTGATATTAATATCACCAAAGACTTATTGGCAAGTTTCGACCTTTCTACCCAAATCGGCGATTTTCGCAGCCCTCAATGGAGTATGGGAAACTTGTTGGCAGGTTTGACTACGACTCCGGCATCAGCATCTCCCGGCATTATTGATAATCAATTGATTTCAATTCCGAGAGGTACCTCTCCCATGATTCCTTTTACCAAGGGATGGAGTCGTAATTATGAAAACAACCTGAACGGATCGATCCGCTTGACTTATAAAATGGATTATCTGCTCAAAGGCTTATCACTGAGAGGAGCTGTTTCGTATAAGAATTTCAATACCGACAAAAGAGAATATAAACTTCAGGGGATAAGCTACAGCGCTCAAAGGCTAAGTGATGGCTCTATAGCTTTTCTTTCTCCCGGAAATGAATCGCCCATGCAATTCGGATGGGAGATAGACAAAAGCACGCTTGTGTATATGGAAGGAGGAGCTGAATATACGCAACATTTTGGCAGTCACAATGTAACGGGATTGATTCTGTACAACCAACAAAAACTGTATGCGCCTTACCTGGCTTTTCTTATCCCGGAAGGCATTCAAGGACTTGTCGGTCGGGCTACTTACAATTACAAAAACAGGTATTTAGCCGAATTTAATATCGGATACAACGGATCGGAAAATTTTGTCGAAGGCAGGCGTTTTGGCGTTTTCCCCGCCTATTCCTTGGGATGGGTAATGACGGAAGAACCTTTTTTTACTGAAAACGAATATGTTACGTTTGCTAAAATCAGAGGCGCTTATGGAGTGGTGGGTAATCAGAAAATTGGAGGCGATCGATTTTTATATCGCCCTACGGCATACGAATACGAAGGAGATGCCTACTTTTTAGGTCCCCAAGTTTCCGCTCAAGGATGGAAAGGATCGTTGGAAGGAAAAATGGGAAATCCATTGCTTACCTGGGAGACCGCAGTAAAAAAGAATATCGGAATAGATGCCCGGTTTTGGAAGAACAAGATTGACTTAACGTTTGATTATTTTGTAGAAAACCGCGATAATATTCTTTGGAACAGAAAAACCATTCCGGCAATCATTGGGGCGAATATGCCCGCCTATAATCTGGGAGAAATGAAAAACAGCGGATGGGATGGTGAAATAAGCTATTATGACAAGTGGGGCAAAGTAAATTATTTTGTGAGAGCCAATTATACGTATGCACACAATGTAGTCGAATATTGGGATGAAGTAGCCCGGACGTATGCCTATCGAAATACGACCGGTATGCGTCACGATCAATACTTCGGTTTTATCGCCGACGGAATATATAATACATGGGAAGAAGTAAACGACGTGAATCGTCCGGTTTATCGAAACAATAACAATATTCAACCCGGAGATATTATCTTTAGAGATGTCAATGGAGACGGATATATTGACGAGGACGATCAAGTTCCCATCGGGTATTCCAATTTCCCGGAAGTAATGTTCGGAGTCGCTTTAGGCGCCAATTGGAATAATTTTGATGTTTCCGTCTTATTTCAAGGAGCAGACCGGGTTTCCACTATGCCCGGCAGAAGCATTAAACAAGGGTTTTGGCAAAAATCAGGCGCCACCGAAGATTTGTTGAGAAGTTGGACACAAGAACGATACGAGCAAGGCTTGCCGATTGCATATCCGCGATATGCAGCCGACAATAGCGTGCACAATTATCAGACATCCACTTTTTGGTTGGAGAATGCCCGGTATCTACGCTTAAAAAATGCGGAAATAGGTTATACATTCCGGCAAGACTATTTGAAAAAAATCGGGGTCGGTTCGGTTCGTTTCTATGTAAATGGAAGCAATCTCATTACCTGGTGTACCTTATTCAAAGGGGAAGACCCCGAATTTCCTTCCGGAAATAATGATGATCCCTACCCTGTTACACGTATTTTTAACGTAGGCTTAAATATTAACTTCTAAAGAAAGAGAAAGGATATTATGAAAAAGACAATTATATTGATTTCGGCAATACTGTTTTGTGCTATCACATCCGCCCTGTTTACTTCATGCGAAGACCTGATGGGCGATTACTTGAATAAGGCTCCGGGAGTAGATGTAACGGAAGATACCATTTTCTCTTCCCGGTCGCAAGTCGAAACTTTTTTAATGGGCATCTATGAATATGGCATCCATTCCAATCTGTCGTATGCCGGTTCGTGGGAAGCGAGGGATAGGGCAGGATATGCCAATCCGGAAGGAACCATGTTTACCGGCGCTTCGGACGAGTCCGAATGTACCACCGACTGGTATTTTGTACAGAATTGGAATAACGGCTCCATCAATCCCAATTTACGTAATGAAGATATTGACGGCCGGTTTAACTATCGCTGGAAAGCCATCCGGATGGTTACTGTTTTAGATGACCGGATCAATGATGTCCCGGACATGGCGGATGCGGAGAAAGAGCAGTTCAGAGCCGAAGCCAAAGTGATACGGGCAATGAACTATTTTGAAATGCTGAAGCGATACGGAGGTGTACCGGTTATTGATCACCGGCTGAATGTGGATGATGACTTGAAAATTCCCCGCAACAGTGTAGCCGAAGTGATTGATTTCATCGTCAAGGATTGTGATGAAGCGCTCCCTTATCTCGCTGAAAATTATATGGAATCAAAAGGAAACGCTAATTTGAAAGGAAGAATACACAAAGGCGTTGCCTTAGCCATCAAATCCAAAACCTTGTTGTTTGCCGCCAGCCCGTTGTTTAATACAACTACACCCTACTTAGACTTGGGAGAACACAATGACTTCCTTTGTTATGGCGATTTCAAACAAGAGAGATGGGAAGTTGCTGCAGCTGCCGCAGACGCCTGTCTCAAATGGGCGCCGGGAGCAGGATGTCATTTGATTACCGATCAGGGAGCGGATAAAAATTATGAATATTCCTGGAATATTTACGACAACGACGAAATTATACTGGCAGAAAAATCACAAGTGAACACGGGTGTATGGATTTGGCCCTGGGGAGAATTTACCCGGTATTGCCCCCCAAACAAAGGGTATGGAGGCACAAGCCCTACGCTTAATTTTGTGAAAAAATACGAGAAACACGATGGAACACGTCAAAACTGGCCGGTGAATATTGATGATGTGGATTATCAGATACAGGAAAAAATGATGGAATTGGATTATCGTTTCAAACAAACGATCCATTACAACATGGCCTACTATAATGATGATTATAAAGAAGCCCCGCTTTACCAAGAAGCCATTGAATTTATCGAATCGGGCGACGGCGCCCGTGAGGGAGCTATCTCGAAATGCAAGGGCGGATTTTGGTTGCGCAAAGGGCGTCCGACCAGCATCAATGTAAACAACTACGCTCCTCGTCCCAATTCTACCATCTACCAGTTGAATGAGGTTTATATGAATTATGCGGAAGCGATGTTTGAGGCTTACGGACCCGACAGCGATCCGAAAGGATACGGAATGACAGCCCGCCAAGCGATGAATATCCTCCGGGACCGTTCGGGACAACCTAAAATTTTGACCGGAAGCGGGATTTATCCCAATTTCAGAGAGTGGGTACACAATGAACGGGCAATCGAATTGGCATTCGACAACCATCGTTTCTGGGACATCCGGCGTTGGATGATTGCCGAAGAAGAAGGCGTAATGAAAGGGGATATGCTGGGACTGATGATTAATTTAACAGACCCGACAGCGCCTGCCTTGCTCGACAGGGGATATACCGGTACGGTCGTAAAGATTGAAACACGCAAATTTACCCGTAAAATGTATATGCACCCTTTCTTAACAGATGAAGTAAATATAGGTTATTTGGTTCAAAATCCCGGTTATTAAAATGATACAATTTATGAAACATAGAATAAAAAACAGATGGCTGATGATAGCTGCAGGTGTGGTTTTTGCTGTCCAGGCACAAGCACAAGCGGTAATACCCGACAGTCTCAAAGCAGAACAATCACTCAAAGCAATCGCTTATGGAGCACAGCCGGAGTGGCAGATAACCGGCGCTGTGTCGTCCGTAAAAGGAGACGTATTGGCAAAGTCTTTCACCTCTAATGTGGCAAACACCTTATATGGACGTTTACCCGGTTTGGTGGTACAACAAGGAACCGGAGAAGCCGCAGCGGATTTTCCCATCCTGAATGCACGGGGAGTGAATACGTTTGGAGCAGGCAGAAACTTGTTCTTTGTGATAGACGGCATCCCTTCCACGGAAGTGTTTTTTCAACAATTAACGCCGCAGGAAATAGAATCCATATCCTTGCTGAAGGATGCATCCGCCACTGCTATTTATGGCGGACAGGCAGCCAACGGCGTCCTCTCGGTCACGACCAAACGGGGATATGATTCTCCGCTGAAAGTGGGGTTCAGCGCTCAATATGGACTCCAACACGCCACACGTTTACCGGATTTTTTAGGCTCGTATGATTATGCACGGCTGTATAACGAAGCATTAAAAAACGATGGGCAACCGGCGAGGTATTCCACCGATGATTTGGCTGCTTACCAAAATGGAAGCGATCCTTACGGTCATCCCAATGTCAATTGGTATAAGCAATTAGTACGAAACGTGACGCCTTTAGCCAATTACAACTTTCATGCAAAAGGCGGAACGGATGTCGTTGGCTACTATGTGCTGTTTAATGCGGTAAATAATTCCGGATTGTATAAAAACACAGAAAAAAAATCGGATTTTACCAAAAACGATTCGTATGTACGGTATAATTTCCGCACCAATGTCGATGTGAAATTAGCGGAACGTTTATCCATGATGGTGACCTTAGGCGGAACAGTGGAAAACAAGACGAATCCGGGAAACGAAGAGTTTACGGGTAAAACATTTGCTTTGATGGCTTCGATTCCACCCAATGCGTTCCCCGTTTATACGGCATCCAACCAGCCGGGAGGAAATGCGCTATACTCCAATCCATGGGCGGACATTACCGAAACAGGGTATGTTTCGTTCAATGGCAGAGCCGCTCAAACCTCAGCTAAATTGACCGGCGATTTAGGGATGATCACTCCCGGCTTGAGTATTTCCGCCGCCATCGGATTTAATACCTACTTCAAAACGTACTCCGAAAAGAAACGGACGTATGCCCGCTATTCGATTGATGGAACCAAATACGGAGACGATACATCCTTGTCGGGAAATGAAAAAAACTCCTACCAGTGGAGAAATTATGTACTGCAAGGCTTTTTGAATTACGACCGGGTATGGGGCATACACGGTATGAATGCGATGTTAATGGCAAGTTACGATGATTATACCCAAACCAATAACTTTGGCGGATCGAATAGCAGCGTATTACCCTATAAAAATGCAGGAATGGGGGGACGGCTCACTTATACCTTGGATAAGCGGTACATCGGCGAATTTTCATTCGGTTACACGGGAAACGACAATTTTGCTCCGGGACATCGTTTTGGGTTCTTCCCCGCCGGTTCGATCGGATGGCTTGCCTCCAACGAAGCGTTTCTGAAAGACAATGAAGCAATCAATTATTTAAAAATCCGGGGTTCTTACGGCTTGACGGGAAATACGGATATAGGTGGCGATCGCTTCTCCTACGGTCAGTATTACGGATGGGGCGGATATTATTTTGGAGACACAAATGTCAGCGCAGGCGCTTTGGAGCAAAGTGCATTGGCAAATCCGGATTTAACATGGGAAAAGGAAAAAAAGTTGAATATCGGCTTGGACGCTACTTTATTCAAACACGTAAATCTTAGTTTTGATTATTTCAAACAAAACCGTTACGACATTCTGGCGAAACCTTTCAGCACAATACCCGATTTTCTGGGTGCAACTCTGCCCTTCATGAATGTTGGTAAAGTGGAAAACAAAGGATTTGAAGCAGTGGTCGGCTATTCCTCGGAACCGCAAAAAGAACTGACTTTCTTTGCTGAAGCCAGTGCCTGGTTTGCCCGGAATAAAATTCTTTATGCTGCGGAAGCTCCACAATTATATGACTATTTATATGAGGCGGGACATCGTGTAGATCAATACTATTTATTGGAAGCAATCGGCTTTTTCCAAGATAATCAGGATATTGCCAATTCACCCACACAAGTATTCGCTGCGGTGCAACCCGGAGACATCCAATTTAAAAATCAAAACCCGGAAGATGACAATGTCATCGACCAAAATGATTTTTACCCGATTGGATACTCCGATATGCCGGAATTGACATTGGGCTTTCATGCAGGGCTAACGTACAAAGGATTTGATTTGGATTTGATGTTTCAAGGTGCAATGAATCGTTCGGTTTATCTGGGCGGCAGGTATGGTTATGCTTTTATAGATAATGGGCAGGTGTCTTCGATGGCGCTCAACCGGTGGGCTTATTATCCGGAAGAGGGAATAGATACCCGCGCTACGGCTACTTATCCCCGGTTATCTTCTATGGATAACCTCAATAATTATCAAAGTTCTTCTTTTTGGTTAAAAAATGGAGACTTCCTGAAATTGAGGAGTTTAGAACTGGGCTATGCAATTCCCGAAAAGGTCGCCAAGCGATTGAAAACAGAAAATATCCGGGTTTTCCTGAATGGGACCAACTTGTTCTCCATCGATCATTTGGAGGGTCTCACAGATCCCGAAACGATTTCCGGAGGCATTGGTTTTCCGGTATTGAGGACTTTTAGCTTAGGTCTATCTATTCAACTATAATGATTTAACTTTAAAAATTAGTCAATAATGAAAAAAATACTATATTTTACAGTGGCGATTGCGATGGGAACATTCCAAGCTTGCAGTGAACTGCTTGATCCTGAAACCGGTCTCCCGGGGGCGCTTACAGAGGATGAGGTCATTTATAGTTATGGTAACGTTCAGCAAATGCTCACCATCATTTACGCATCTCTTCCGGATGGATTTCAATATATCGGAAACGAAGCTATGTTGGCAGGCGCCTCGGATGAAGCGGAATTCACTTCCGAACTGAATCTTATTCAGAAATTTAATACCGGTGACTGGAATGCTGTATCCAATCCGGATAGAGCATGGGCGAATAATTTCAAAGGAATTTACAACGCTAATTTATACTTGCAAAAGGTGGACAGTATCCGGTTGGATAATTTAAAACTCAATCCATCTCCTGCCGCACAGGAGCAATATCAGACCGCTTTGGAACGGATTAATCGCTCCAAATATGAAGCGCGTTTTTTGCGGGCGTTTTTCTATTTTGAATTGGCGAAACGTTATGGAGGGGTTCCGATTATGACCGAACCCCTGACATTGGAGAGTGATTTCACCGCCATTCCCCGCGCCACTTTGGACGAAACCATTCAGTTTATTGTGGATGAATGTGATTCGACAGTCACAGTGTTGCCCGTAAAATACGAAGATTTCAGTTTGGGACACGCCACCAAAGGCGCTGCTTTAGCTTTGAAAAGCAGAGTGTTGCTGTATGCTGCCAGCGATCTGTTTAATGATCCTTCCTGGGCAGGCGGTTACGCTCACCCCGAATATATTTCTCTTTCGCAGGACAAAAGCCGGGAACAACGGTGGATAGATGCTGCCGCTGCTGCCAATGAGGTAATTAATTTAGTGGATGAGAAAGGCGCAACAACTTATGCCATAACCGGTTTGGATTATGGGACTTCTTTTAGAACCTTCCAAAACATCGAATTGATTTTTGCAAGGAGATACGGCAATAGTAATGAGTTTGAAAAAACAAATTATCCGATAGGATACGACAAAGGAAATAGCGGTCTGACACCATTAGGTAATTTGGTAGATGATTATGAGTTTTTAAACGGAACGGCATTTGACTGGGACAATCCTGCCCACAGAGCGAATCCTTATTCAAACAGGGATTTACGCCTGACAAAATCAATTTTGGTAAACAATGCCCTGTTTAACGGCGGTAGAGGCGAAAATCGTTCCAGACCCGTTGAAATTTGGACGGGCGGATTGGATGGGAAAGGCGTGCAAAAAGCGAGCCGGACAGGTTATTACCTGCTCAAATACATGGATCCGAATTTGGATTTGTTGAAAGACCAAAGCAGCGTGCACACCTGGGCATTGTTTCGCTTCGGAGAAATTCTGCTGAATTATGCAGAAGCGGTCAACGAAGCATACGGTGCGGCAGGCAAAGTTCCGGGCGCCAAATACACCGTGAAACAAGCGCTCAATCTTGTGCGGGGGAGAGCAGGATTAGGAGTGGTTCCGCCGCCCGTCAACACCAAAGACGCCATGCGCGATCTGATCCGGCATGAACGCCGTGTGGAATTGGCGCTTGAAGATCATCGGCTATGGGATGTCCGCAGATGGAAAGACGATGTGAAGTACGGAGCAAAAGCCACTTTGGGCGCTCCCGCAAGAGCCGTTGAAATTATAAAAACAGGAGTGACGGAGACCGGTGAACCTGTTTTTGAATATAAACCATTCATCTTGGAGAACCGGAAATGGGAGGATAAAATGTTTTTCTATCCAATTCCCCAAAAAGAACTGGGAATAGCAAAAGAATGGGTGCAAAATCCACTTTGGTAAAAATTGATTCAATAACGATTAAATAGAATATCATGAAAATAAACAGGATAAAACAGATGAAGTCGGGCTTGATAGTAGCGAGTTTTCTTACGTTAATCGCTTGTCAATACGATGAAATTGCTCCGAGAGACAATTACCCCGAAGAAAAAATTTATTTGCCTGCGGCAAAAGCGGCAGAGGCAGACGGCGGCGTGTATCTCATCAATGAGATTACCCAAGCCATGCCGGATTATTTTCCTACGCCCGGAGCTCCGTTCAGATACCTTGCCGATAAAGAAGCGAATACGTTTGAAATTCCTTTGGCTGTTTATCGCTCCGGAGTCTATATTGGAGAAAGTGTGACAGTGGAGGTTGCCATCAATAGAGATACCATAGCCAACCTGATTGCATCGGGTGCTGAAGAATGGGAAGAGGTGAAAATTTTACCGGAAGGAAAATATGCAATAGACCCGGCGGTTGACATTCCGGGCGGAAAAACAAACGCCCCGTTCCGGTTAGAAGTCGATTTTGGATTTCTTAGACAGCAAACGCCTCAGAAATATGCCATTGCGGTAAGTATATCCTGTCGGGAAAAAGAAGTAAACCCTGAATTATCTACCGTAGTTATTTTGATTGATACGCAAATAATGCTGCCCGTACCCGGATTTGAACCGGCTATAGACGCATTAAATACCAAAAAAGTGACTTTCAGAAACACATCGGACTATGCTCTTTCCTGTGTGTGGGATTTTGGAGACGGATCCTCACTGAAAGGACAAGGGAATGTAGAACATGTCTATGCCGCCAATGGGGTGTATGAAGTTACGCTAAAAACAACCGGATTGTACGAAGATGAAGTTACCTGCTCTAAAAGTGTAACGATCACTGATACGGAACTTTAAAAAAATAAAGGATATTTTATTAATTACTTTTTATAAACAATTTAATTTTAAGAGATTATGAAACACATTTCTCACTGCTTCGTAGCATTATTGCTATGTTTAACGGTCAACTTGCAATCGTTCGCCGCTGATCCGGATGTCACAATTAACTCCAAACAAGAGCTGATTGATTTTGTGGACAACACCCGTTCCCGTTTAACGGTAAATAATCTAACGATTAAAGCCTACGACATCACCAATTCGGAAGCTGACTATGCCATTTTTATTCGCATCACAGAAGCCATTAAAACCGTCAACGGCAAATTCAAATTGGAAGGTGTGGGAATTGTTGACCTTCACTGGTTTCCGGAAATCGAATTTAACGGCGGTTTTGAATTTAAAAACCTGCTCAATCTCATTTGGATTCAAAAATTTTCGGCAGAAGACGGCCAACCGGTAAGAACACACGTGAATGGCGATTTTATTCTGGACAATTGCCCCAACATGGCTTTCCCTTGTACCGATAGCTGGCATGGCGATTTGCTCTTTGGCGGATTTGAACGGGTAGAAGGTGATTTTATTCTTAAAAATTTCGGCGGCGTGCTTTGGAATATCCCCCACGAAATGGTGAACCCCGCCGAACCGGAAAAAGGAATCAAAGTGAGCGGAAAAAACTTAACGTATGTCGGAGGCGACTTTATTATTTCTACGCCTTACTATAAAAAAATAGGCGATATGACCTGGACGGGAACTTTTGGATTTCCTAAACTGCAACACGTTGGCGGTAGTGTCGTTTTGGATGGAGGCTTCGACAATGAAGGCCCTAACGGAGAAACAGCGGGTTATTGTTCCCTTTCCCCGTTGACCAGTCTTACCGAAGTAGGCAAAAACCTGACCGTTGTCAATCTGCCCAATGTGGGAATAGCCGGAGCGCCCACTGCCGCAGATGTACCGGGACTCGGTCTTTGTTACATCAAATACATGATTGACGCTGAATATATCAATTACGCTTGTTATGATGTGACTGTCCAAAATAATTTGGATGAAGTGAATCTGAATACGCTGGGCGAATGTGCCGATGGCGTACATCCGGGTGCAGTATATCCTCTTCCGGCAAAAGATCCGGATTGTTACGTTGGTACGGGAATTAAGCAGGTTCAAAAAGAAATTTCCGCTCAAGTCTATGTGGTAAACGGACAATTAAAGATTTACACGGTTGAAAATTTGGCAAAAGTGGAACTGTTTGACGCAGCAGGGAAAAAAGTCTTGCAATCTGCAAACACAACCGTTGATATTCAAGCATTGGCAAAAGGCGCTTATATCGTTCGATTGACTACGGTAAACAACCACACCGGAGCTTATAAAATTGTTAAGTAACAACTTTCGGAATGAAACAATTGAAATATTATACAAGCATACTTCTACTGGTATTCTTTTTGAATATCCCCCAAATGGATGCACAAAAAGTAACGGTCACAGCTGTTCCGGCAAATGATTTCCTCAATACGATTGGCGTAAACACGTCCATTGGCTCGCGAGGAGAAAATCCCACCGAAACGCTGAACGCCATTGGATATACGGGTTTCCGCTGGATCCGTTCGGGTGTGCCCGACGGAACCGGCACCCGGATCAATCACCTTCGATGGCTCCATGAAGATTATGGCATACGCTTTAGTTACCTCTTAGGAACAAATAACAATATCCAGGGGGTGATTGACGGTGCCCGTGAATTGATCGACAAAGTATCTCCCGATGCATTTCTTGCATTTGAAGGAAGCAATGAACCCAACAACTGGGGAATATTCTACAACGGTGAATATGGCGGCGGCAAGTATAATGACGCCCATCCGGGACCCCATTCATGGAAACCGCTGGCAAAATATCACCGTGATTTTTATGCGGCTGTCAAAGCCGATCCGATAGTGGGAACAGCCGGGTATAACTATCCCGTTTGGAGCGCTTCCGATATAGGCGCCTGTTGGGAAAACGTAGGAATGCAATTCCTTACCATCCCGGAAAATGCCGTAGGGGTGGATCCGGAGTTTCCGGCTGGAACCACGTTTGCGGATTTCGCCTGTGTGCATAATTATTTTTCCGGTATTTCCGCCTATTCCAACAATCAGACCTGGCGATCGGCGGCTCTGACCGGAAACAATGGGATCAAATCAAATTTTGGAGATACCTGGAATAAACATTATTCCGGTTATACAGACGAGCAGTTGGCCGATTTGCCCCGCGTTACCACCGAAACAGGCACTACAATTACCGGCGGTGGAACCGGAGTCACCGAGCAATATCAGGGCTTAACCTATTTATCCTGTTATCTGGCACAATTCAAACAAGGATTTTCATACACCTCCATGTACCTTTTGAGAGACCGGGTGGACGAAGGCGGCAATCAAACGTTTGGATTCTATGTCGGCGACTCTAAATATACCCCCCGGTTAGCGGCGCACTATATGCACAATATGACAACTGTTTTGAATGACAGGACTTCGATTCAAAATCCGGGTACGCTCACTTACGGATTCACCGGCACGGTAAAAGACTATCTTCATGATTTGCTGTTGCAAAAAAACGATGGTACCCTGATGCTGGTCGTATGGGGCGAAAAATTCGCCAGATATGCACAACCCGATGACGTTACCTTGGAGTTTGATCAAACGTTTGACAAAATAAATGTCTATAACCCTGCGCAATACGATGCGGATGATCCGGAAATAGGAACAAGACCCATCGCTGTTTACACCCATGTAAACGCGATCCCGCTGGCGCTCTTGAATCATCCGTTTATACTGGAAATTAATCCCAAAGAAACGGGTATCAACGCGGTGAATGTAGAGAAGACATCCTTTTCTTCCGTCTATTCGGAAGAGCATACTTTATACCTGAAAAGTACAACCGATTTGAAAAAAGTAGAATTGTTTGATTTGGCAGGAAAAAAAGTATTTCAACCGGAAAATCCGAAAGAACGGTATGCCGGTTTTAAGTTGGGAACGCTGGCGAAAGGAAGCTATATTGTCAGGGTAACCTCTGTTCAAAATCAAGTGGAAACACATAAAATAATTATTTAAAATTTAAAAACATGAAACACATGAAACAAATTTACTTGGTTGTATTAGCGTTGTTAACGTGTAGTATGACATTTGCAGAAGTCCCTGAAGCAGGGAAAAAGTACTACGTGAAGAATGTAGATACAGGTTTGTATTGGACGATAGACGGAGCCGGTCCCTATTTTCCGGTTCTTAATTACCTGTTGGCAAGCGACCCCGGTTCTCAATACGAATTTAGGGCGCTTTCAGACGGATATTATAAAATTGCCGTACAGGGTCCTTCCCGGGAACTCTATCTGTATGCTGATGGAGGATGGGATGTTATTTTCGCCACTCGCGCCGATGATACGGATCTGGATGCTGCCGTTAAATTGATTCCGTCCGGGGATGGATATAAATTCTCCTTTAAATCGCACTCGGGCAATGTCATCGGAATTGATTTTTCGACACCCGGCGCCCGCCTTTTCTCTGATAAAGGAGATGGAAGCCACCCCGTGTATGTATTGGAAGAGGTTCCCGATGTAATTACCTTGGGAATCAGTACGTTATTCCCAACAGATGGAGCTACAAACGCGCCTCATACCGATGATTTGGTGGTTGCTTTCAACAGTATTATAACGCTTGCAGCAGGCGCTACGGTAAGCATAACGAAAACAGCGGACGGTACAGCTGTAGGCGGTGTCACCTTAAAAGTAGATAAAAATCTATTATCCATCACACATGCTGCTTTTGACCCGAAAACAAGCTATACGGTCAACATTCCGGAGGGAGCCGTCACCGGATTTAGCAGCTTCACCTGGACGTTTACGACCTCTGCTGCTGCGCTGACTCCTACTTCCGGTCATTCATACAAAATACAATTGGAAGAAACGGATACCTACCTCACGCTGGCAGGCGATTGGGACGGCGGCGCATGGACCAACACTGCTTTTGAAGATAAACCCAATCAAAAGTTTGAGTTTACGGCAACACCCGACAACAACAGATGGTTTTTTGTAAAAGACCTGGATGGATATTATTTCAGAGCTGAGCGGGAAGGCAGAACCAAAACTCAATCCGACGGTGTAATTTTTAGATATGAGGTGGAAGGTCCTTATATTAAACTGATTAATATTGATACCGATGAGTATTTAGGACCCTACGGAGTAGGACCGGGCAACTGGGTGCATTTCAAAACAAAAGGTGAAACGCACCAAAATTGGAAATTAATTGATTTGGATCCGGATGTTACCGCTATAGCCTCTCCTGATTTAAACAAAGTAAATGTACGGGTATCCGGAAAAGAAGTATTTATTAAATCGGCTCTAAAAGAAGCGGTTACCGTATATTCAATCAATGGATCTATTGTGAAACAAACCACCGATACGCATTTTACGCTCAATCAGGGATTGTATATTGTAAAAGCGGGTACGCAACGGGTGAAAGTAATAATAAAATAACGCATGAAAAAGATCTATTTTATTTTATGCACAGGACTGTTGATGATCAGTCATCTGCTTGCTGCGCAGGACTTGCCGGTCGATGGCGCCACGTATGTGATTTATAACTTCGATGGCGATTTCAAACACATCTTGAAGGTGAATGAAGACAATCCCACTGCACTGCAAACGTTACTCTGGTGGAACGTGTCGCCGGAAGTATGGGGCAGCGGCGATACCGATGAGGCTCGTAAAAACTATTTACTGGAACATGCTTCCGATTTTTACTATTTCAAATTGGAAGCAGTGACCGGTGAAGACGGAAATCCCCTGGAAAACCGGTTCTATATTCAAACGAAAGGAGGCTATATCAGTAATTCGGGAGAATACAATTATAATGAAAGTATAGTACCTGAAGCTACTTCTGACAACGAAAAGTTGTATGTAGAAGTGAAAACCGGAACGACTCCTCCGGAATATATTACGATTCAATCCCCACGTTATTATTCGGAAAATAAATTTTTTGCGAGATTAAATGATAATGGTTTCATTTTCGATTCAACAAATCCGGGGCAGTATTATTGGACACTCGTAAGAGTTCCGGAATTTACGATTACTTTACCAAGCGTCACCGGAGCAACACTTGCTCCGGTTGCCGATGGAAACACGGTGTTTATCGCTCGCAGTTACGAATTTACGCTGGCTTTGGAGGCCGATTACAGTCAATCGGCGCCGGTGGTTACCATCTCCCGCGGAGGAGGGGCTGCTGAAACCGTAGCGCTTGCCGATGGGAAATATACGATTACCGATGTGCGTACCGACATTGCGGTAAGCGTCAACGGCGTTGAGTTAAATCGATATACCGTTACCTTACCTGCCGTAACCGGAGTTACTTTTGATCCGGCTACTACGGCAAATCAAGTGGTATTGGGAAATGATTTTGAATTTACATTCGCTTTGGATGCCGATTACGATAATTCGACTCCGGAAGTAAGTTTTACCCGCGAAGGCGGCGAGCCGGAAACGTTGACTCTTGCCGATGGAAAATATACCATTACCAATGTTCGCACCGCTGTGGCCGTAAACATTACCGGCGTGGTAGCCAATCCCGACCAGACCGTTACCTTACCGGAGGTAACCGGAGTGGTTTTCGACCCTGCTACAACAGTCAATCAAGTACGGGGCGGTCTCAACTTTGACTTTACGGTTACCTTGGAGGCCGATTACGATCAATCTACGGTAGAGCTAACAGCTACCCGCGAAGGCGGTGAGCCGGAAATATTGACGCTTACCAATGGAAAATATACCCTTACAAACGTTCGTACCGCTATTGCAGTGGCTATTTCCGGTGTGGTGTTGAATCCCGATTACACAGTCACATTACCGGTAATAACGGGAGTCACATTGAATCCGGCTACGGCAACCAATGCGGTACGCGGCGGTCACGATTTTGAATTTACGGTTACCTTGGAGGCCGGTTATGATCAATCAACACCCGTGGTTACGATTAGTAGGGATGGCGGAAACGCAGAAACGCTCCCGCTTGCCGGTGGGAAATACACCATCTCCGATGTGCGTACCGATATTGACGTTACGATTACCGGTGTTGTACCCAATGGCAACGCTATTCATACTCCCGACTCAAACGGCGTAAATGTGTATGCTTCCGGCAAATCTCTGTTTATTGCTTCCGGTAGCGCTCCCGTTTCCTATACGATTTACAATATCGTAGGCAAAACTGTTGCAAGCGGAACCGCCGCCGGTGAAACACAGGAAGTTTCCCTGCCGGCCGGCATCTATGTAGTGAAAGCAAATAACGCTTCTACCAAACTGATTATTCATAAACAATTTTAATTCTATTTTGTATGAAAAAGATTTATTTTATTTTGTGTGCAATACTGCTGTTTGGCAGTAAGGCATTCGCAACTCAGGATTTGCCCGAAGATGGCGGCACGTATGTGATTTATAACTACGATAACGATTTCAAACACATCTTGAAGGTGAATGAAGACAATCCCACCGCCGTGCAAACGCTACTCTGGTGGAACGTATCGCCGGAAGTGTGGGGCAGCGGCGATACCGATGAGGCGCGCAAAAACTATATACTGGAGCACGCCTCCGATTTTTACCATTTCAAATTGGAAGCAGTGACCGATGCCGGTGGAAATCCTCTTGAAAACCGGTTTTATATTCAAACGAAAGGAGGCTATCTCAGTAATTCGGGAGAATTTAATTATAGTGCAAGTATAGCACCTGAAGCCACTGCTGACACCGAAAAGTTGTATGTAGAAGCTAAAACGGCAACTTCAGCCGATGATCTGGAAGAATATGTTTTGATTCAATCTCCACGCTATTTTTCTGAGGGTAAAGCCTTGGGAAGGTTTAATGATAATGGTTTCTCTTTCGATGCGAATGCCGATAGAACGAGGGCTTACTGGAAACTCGCAAAAATTCCGGAATACACCGTTACTTTACCAAGCGTCACCGGAGCGACACTTGCTCCGGTTGCCGATGGAAACACGGTGTTTATCGCTCGTAGTTTTGAATTTACGCTTGCTTTGGAGGCCGGTTACGACCAATCTACGGTAGTGGTAACAGCCACCCGCGCAGGCGGTAGCCCTGAAACATTGACACTTGCCGATGGAAAATATACGATTACCGATGTTCGTACCAATGTGGAGGTTAGCGTCAGCGGTGTGGAGCCAAATCAATCTTCTTCCACTCTTATCTGGAAAGGCACAGCTTCCGGTGATGAACGTAATTGGGGTAATGCTGCAAACTGGGAACCGGCACAAGCTCCTACCCTTAGTAGTGATGTTACTATTGCAAAAAATGCAAATAACAATTACCCAATATTGACAACTGCCACTACAGTTAACAGCATTACTTTTGAAGCCGGTGCGGAATTGGGCGGTCAGAAACATTTAACGGCCACTGAAGGCGCAACAATCACTTACACTATTTCTAACGGACGTTGGAATTTATTGTCATTGCCGATTGCTGTGGATAATTTAGATCCGTTTTATACGGAAGATAATATAGGTCCTGCCAGTTATTTCAGAAGATTTACACCAAGTGGAGGGAGTGCAGGCTGGACTTATATTACCAATCTGAATACGTCTTTTGGCATTGGCGAACCGTTTGCTTTTTATTATTATCCTACGCATGAGCCGTTCCAAATTACCGGTCAATTAGCCAGTGCGGATGTAGCAAAATCATTATCGTACGGATCGGATACCGGTTCACCTTTCACGCTTGTCGGCAATCCGTTTATGAACAGTATCGACTTCTCTAAGTTGGATGATGAAATCGGAAGCACTTTTTATATTGTAAATACTGACGGTTATCTCGCCGGTTGGGATAGTGGATTGGGTGCATCCGTAGGAGTAGCAGGATTAGAAGATGCTATTATTGCTCCTTTGCAATCTTTCATTGTAGAGAATGAAACCGAGGGTCATTCGTTGAACTTTGGTATAGATCATCCTACTCTTCACGCCACCGGACAAGGAACATTGAAAGCGGCTGCCGCACCGGTTAATCTGTTGGGCATTACGGCAAGCAACGAGGCCGGATCCGTTCGCACGGTAATTGCACAGCGCAACGAGGAAAAGATTTCGCACAAATTATTCAACGGTGTAAGCAACCTTCCCGATATTTATACCTTGAGCGGATCAACGCCGGCGATCGTCAATACCGTCAATACCGACAATATTACGATTCCGTTGGCGCTTTCCACATCTTACGCAGGCGAAATCACTTTCTCATTTGCAGGCATGGATAACTACGATGCACACATTGTTTGGGTAGATAAAGCCGGTGAAACACTCGATCTCAGCCGGTTGGCGTCTAAGACCTATACGTTCAACTATGCTCCTGCTATCGTGGACGGCAAAGCAGTTGCCGCTGAAAACCGGTTCGAGATTCAATTGACACCGGCTGTCTCCACCGGTATTACGAATTCGGATGTGGCATCGCAAGTGGTGGTTTCCGCTAAAAACAAAACGATCCGGGTAACCAGCCCCGCATCCGACCCGATCCAACAAGTATCTGTTTACAATGCACAAGGTCAGTTGGTATCTGCTAACAGCGCGATTAACGCCGCTTCTTATACCTTGAACACGAATGAAACGGGGGTTTACATCGTGAAAGTGATTACGGCAAAAGGGGTAAATAATGTCAAATTAATTAATAAATAAGAACGATGAATAAATATAAAAGCATGTTAGTCTTAGGGATCGCGCTGTTTGCATTTTCATTGAGTGTAAATGCTTCACTCACAATGGAAAAACAGAGTGGGTTTGAACAGAAACGCGAAACGAAGTTTGTTGACCGGTTTTCCGAAGCGCTAAACGGGAATAATGGCAATTCAGGTTCGCTCCGGTCGGACGACGGTTGGACAGACCCGCGGAGTGATGGCGACGCCGGCGCCTTAGGGGAGCCTGTCGGGGATGGCATAGGAATTATCCTCACCATAGGTTTACTTTATGGCATCTATGTTTTTAAAAGAAAACGCGAAGAAGTTTAAATAAATTATTGATTGATTGGAGGCTGTCTCAAAAAGTCCTTTTGGGGCAGCTTCTATTAAAAAATTAAATTCATGAAAGATACATTACGATTAGTTACACTCTTATTTTTGTTCATCGTGGGTTTGCCAAATGCTTTCGGACAGGAAATCAAAGAAGACGTCCTGTACCGGATCGTTGCGCCTTCCGGTCTTGTCCTCGACAACCGGGAAACGACTCTCAACAGCACTTTTATCTATTTGGAAAAAGAAAATAAAAATAACAAAGGGCAACTCTGGCGAATTGTCCGGAATGGAAATACTTACGTAATCTACAGTCCATTCAATCGTCGAAGCTTGGATATCGGCGCCGGTTCGGGCGATATTTTGGGTCTGTGGGAATACAGCAAAAGCAACGAAAACCAACAATGGATTATTGAAAAAAAAAAAGATAAATATTATACGTTCAAACAGAATAAAACCGGAAATTACCTTTCATTTACCAATGAAAAAAACGGAGAAGTAATCTATACCCTGCCCGAAAATCCGATTGCCTGGATCTTGAAACCCACTTCGGTAAAAATTCCTCCCGAAAACCTGCGCGGGAAAGAAAATTGGGAAAACGAACAAATTTTTGCCGTCCATAAAGAAGACGGACACAACACTTACATCCCTTTCCCCTCAGTGGAAAGTCTAAAAGCGGATCCGTATTTCAGTAAACCGTGGGAAACTCCCTCATCCGCTTATTACCAATCTTTAAATGGGAACTGGAAATTTCATTGGGTGAAACAACCGTCCGAACGTCCGGTCGATTTCTATAAAACCAATTACGATGTCTCCTCCTGGAAAGAAATACCTGTACCCTCCAGCTGGGAAATGCAAGGCTACGGTACGCCTATCTACACCAATGTCACGTATCCTTTCCTGAATTTCCCTTCGTTGATCCTGCCTCAAAAAGGATATACCAACGAACACGAACCCAATCCGGTTGGTTCTTACCGCCGCGATTTCGAACTTCCACAGGATTGGAACGGAAAAGAAATCTTCCTGCATTTCGACGGTGTGTACAGCGGCCTGTCGGTCTGGGTAAACGGGAATAAAGTGGGCTACAGTCAAGGCGCCAACAACGATGCGGAATTTAATATCACCCCTTACGTGAAACCGAGGAAAAACAGCCTTGCCGCCGAAGTGTATCGCTGGACGGATGCTTCGTATATCGAAGACCAGGACATGTTCCGCCTGAGCGGTATCCATCGCGATGTGTATTTGGTGGCCACGCCCAAAGTGCATGTACGCGACTACTTCCTGCAATCGGAATTTACAGGCGATGATTTCACTTCGGCCATTTTTAAAGTCGATGCCGCCGTCCGGAATTATGACAACAAAACCGCCGGAAACCAGACCGTGGAATTTACTTTGTTGCATCCCGACGGGAAAACAATTACCACGTTAAGCCAACCGGCCAATCAACTGAAAGCCGCCGGAGAACAAAAATACCGTTTACAGGCAAGCATCGATACCCCCTTGCTTTGGTCGGCTGAAATCCCCAACCTCTATACCGTGATTGTATCGGTCAAAGACGAACAGGGAAAAGTGACCGAAGCGATGACCTCCAAATTTGGTTTCCGTAAAATTGAAATCAAAAATAAACGGGTCTATATCAACAACGAGCAGGTCTTTTTCAAGGGAACCAACCGGCACGATTCCCACCCGAAATTCGGAAAAGCCATCCCGGTAGAAACCATGATACAAGACATTGTGTTGATGAAACGGCACAACATCAATACCGTGCGCACGAGCCATTATCCCAACAGCCAGAAGATGTACGCCCTGTACGACTATTACGGATTATACATCATCGACGAAGCGGATATGGAATGTCACGGCAACCAGAATTTGAGCGAAAATCCCAACTGGACGCCGGCATTTGTCGATCGGATTACGCGGGTGATTCAACGGGATAAAAACCACCCGTCGGTGATTTTCTGGTCGCTGGGTAACGAAAGCGGCATCGGGAGTAATTTCAAAGCAATGTACGAAAAAGCCAAGGAGCTGGATCCGGTTCGACCGGTACACTACGAAGGCATGAATGCCTACGCCGACATCGATTCACAGATGTATCCCGACATTCCCGGCATGAGCCGTTTCGATCAACAAACCTCCGACAAGCCTTATATTCTCTGCGAATATGTTCATTCCATGGGAAATGCACCCGGCAATATTGCGGAATATTGGGATTATATCGAAAACCAGTCCCAACGAATGATTGGCGCCTGCGTGTGGGATTGGGTCGATCAGGGTATTAATAAAGTGGGAGAACCGGAAAACCGGTATTATTACGGCGGCGATTTCGGCGATGTACCCAATGACGGGGATTTCAGTTGCAACGGATTGACCACGCCCGACCGCCGGGTAACTGCCAAATTAGTAGAAGTGAAAAAGGTATATCAATACATCAAATTCAAACCCTTAGCATTGAGCGGCGGTAAAATTGAAATCGAAAACAAGTATGATTTTACCAACCTGAACGGGTTTGATATTACGTGGGAAGTGATTAAAGACGGAAGTAAAGTAGAATCGGGAACCTTGGAACCAATTAACTTATTACCGAATGAAAAAAAGACGATCACGGTTCCGTATAAAACAGCAATCAATAAAGAGAATGAATATTTCCTGAATATCTGTTTCTCTTTGAAAACGGCAACCA
The DNA here is from genome assembly GCA_031261295.1 of Candidatus Symbiothrix sp. Classification (GTDB taxonomy): domain Bacteria; phylum Bacteroidota; class Bacteroidia; order Bacteroidales; family Azobacteroidaceae; genus Azobacteroides. The sequence goes on from JAISKT010000091.1 coordinate 24,003, forward strand.
CCTGGGCGGAAAAGGGATATCCGGTAGCGCAGCAGCAATTGGCATTGAATACGCGACCGGCTGTTCCGGCAGTTGATTTATCTTCATCCGGCAAATTAACGGTCGATGATCAAGCCAATCAATTGACCGTAAGCGGGACGGATTTTCAAGTCCGGTTTGATAAAGCGACCGGAACGGTACAGTCGTTGAAATACGGCAACCGTGAAATGGTCCGGAACAATCAGGGTTTTGTGTTTAATTGGTTCCGCAGCATTAACAATGATAAATATACCGATCAAGCGTATCATGAAACAAGCTCTCAGGCCTCCATATTTACATTTACGACGGATAGAAGCGAAAAATCCGTAACGGTTTTGGCGAATATGGAAGCGACTATCCGGACAGAAAATCCGGTACACATTCCTTATTTGGTAAAATATACCGTGTTTGCCAATGGGACGATCGAGGTGGAAGCCGGATTTACCAAACCCGGACATTCCGACATTGTGCGCCGCTTGGGTTTGCAACTGCTGTTGCCACAAGAATTGGATCAGATCCGCTATTACGGATACGGTCCCCACGAAAACTATGCCGACCGCCGGCAATCGGCCCTGGCAGGCGTTTATGAAACCACTCCCGACGGTATGGCTTCCGAACATTATGTTCGCTCCCAGAGTATGGGCAACCGGGAAGACATTCGCTGGATCACATTTACAGACACCCATAAACAAGGGATTAAAATCACGTCGAAAGACCGGTTAAGTTTCAGCGCTTTGCATTTTTCCGATAAAGAATTATGGGAAGCCCGCCACGATTTCGCCTTGGCAGCGATCCGTCACCCGGAAATCTATGTGAATCTGGATTGCATTCAATCCGGCTTGGGCAATGCCAGTTGCGGCCCATTGACATTGCCGCAATACTTGGTTCCGGAAAATGTAACGCAGAATTATTCGTTCCGGGTAGAGCCGGTCCGCTAAGAGATTCGGCAAAAGCGATCTTTGACATATTGTTTACACGCTTAATTTAATTTAATTAGGAATTAATTGTTATCTTTGTACATCAAAAAAAGTACAAGCTCATGAAGAAATTACCGATAGGCATACAATCATTTGAAGTTTTGCGTAGTGAAGATTACTTGTATGTGGATAAAACAAAAGAAATAGAGCAACTTATCAATTCACATATCATTTTTCTTTCGCGTCCCCGTCGCTTTGGAAAGTCGCTTCTTATAAGCACATTGGAAGAACTTTACAAAGGCAATAAGCCGCTATTTGAAGGACTTTACATCTACGATAAATGGGATTGGACACAGCAATACCCGGTAATACGGATCGACTGGACCAATATAGAACATGGGGGTGGCGAAGAGATAGAACGGAGTATGACCACTTTTTTGAAGCGGCAAGCAAACTTCTATCAGCTAACGTTTATTTCGGAATATGCCTCCGATTGTTTTGCCGAATTGATAGAGTTGTTGCATCGTAAAACAGGCAAAAAAGTGGTGGTGCTTATTGACGAATATGACAGTCCGATATTAGATACAATGGGCAACTCCGAAGCTACGGCTGTTCGCAAGTTTCTTCAAGGTTTTTATAAAAGATTAAAAGCGGTTGACGATCATCTGAAATTTGTATTCCTGACAGGTGTAACGAAGGCGGCAAAAGTGTCGATATTCTCGGTCTTAAACAGCCCCTATGATATTACGATAGATGACAAATATGCTTCTATTTGCGGCTACACGCAGGAAGAATTGGAAAGTAATTTTTCGGGACACATCAATGATACGGCAGCACACTTGGATATGACAAAAGCAGATTTGTTGGCAAAAATTCGTGAAATGTATGATGGTTATACTTGGGATGGAAAAACATCGCTTTACAATCCATTTTCGACATTGTCGTTTTTTATGAAGAAAATATTTTCTAATTATTGGTTTGAATCGGGGACGCCTACTTTTCTGATCAACCGGCTCAAAAAACGCAATCTTGCCAACACCGTATTGGAACCGGTTATGGTTGACGATTCGGCTTTCGACAGTTATGATCCGGATGCTTTGGAAGATATCCCATTATTATTTCAGACGGGCTATCTGACTATTAAAGACAGAAAAATAATTAATGGAGATCCTCAATACACCCTTGAAGTCCCCAATCTGGAAGTTAGAGAATCATTGATGAGGCATTTATTGAGCGCTTTCACAGACTATCCTGTGTCGCAAATGTCGCAACTTGGAAAAGAAATGTTGCAACAAATCATCCATGGTGATGCAGCCGGTTTAACAATGAATCTGCGCAAGATGCTTGCCGGTGTTCCCTACAACCTGCAGCCGGAAGACAGCACAACAGAAGATGCCAACGAAGCCCGTTATCACATCATCTTCCAAGTATGGATGACCTTGTTGGGGTTTAACATTCAAAGTGAAAAAACAACCAATCGCGGACGAATGGATGCCGTGTTGTTACAGGACGAATTAGCCGTAGTGGCAGAGTTGAAATACCATGCCACCACAAAACTCGACACCTTGCTCAACCAGGCAATCGCCCAAATCTACGAAAAACGGTATTACGAACAATTCCTTGACCGGAAAATCATCCTTCTGGGACTTGCATTTAACGGAAAAGATGTCAGTTGTCGAATAGAACCCACGCCATAGCCGTCAGGTTAAGGCTGAAAGCCTTATTAGCAATAGCATAGGGCAACGCCCTATGTAGTTATTAATGAGATAGAAACCTATGCCCTGAAAGGGCATAAGCTTGATTTCCAATCTCACTCTTCTAATTTTATGCTGATGCCCTTTCAGGGCGTAGGGTGAGGGTGGTATCCCTACAGACATAGGGCGTTGCCCTATGCTATTGCTCTCAAGGGCGTTGCCCTTAACCTGACTGCTATGGGGCATGTCCCCTTGTTTGTGAGTATGTCGATATAATTATCTATACCATGCCAACGACGATTCCCTTTTGGCTTCTGTTTGCAGATTGTCCGGCAAGTAATATTTTCGTTCTTTTTTAAAGTTCCATAACAGGGATTTTATTTGTGCTTTGTCCATTGATATTTAGTCAGATAATCAAAATTTCTTTTCATGATAGCAAAGCGATCTTCACCGTTTTCATGTTCCATTGTCAGGTCTTTTAGTCCGGAGGATTTAACCACTTTAAAAAGTTCATCGTATGGTACATCTCCCTGACCCAACTCTACATAGCCCACTCCTTTTTTGAAATCGGAAGCATGCCAACTACGGAAGCGTTTGGGGTATTTTCGAAAATAGTTAAGAATGTCGCCACCGCCATTGACTGCATGCCCTAAGTCCAATTGAAAAAATACCAAGCCGGGGTCAGTATTCTGTAGCAGAACGTCCAGAATTACTTGCCCTTCTATTTGACTAAACTCCTCATGATGGTTATGATAGCCGAAAAATATTCCATCTTTTTTGCATATCTCTCCAATTCTATTGAATTGTTCTGCAGACCGTTTCAATTCGTCAAGCGTCTTTCCGGCAGCAGGGAGAAAGCCTTGAATCAATTGATTACCTCCGGCGTCTTTCATTGCTTGTATCGTTTTTCGCCAATAATCCCATTCTTTTGTCTTCGTATCAGCGGGTAACATCTCTGAACCGCATAGTGTACTATTGAGTTTCATACCCATATCCTTTACGATATCACTCGTTTCTTTGAGTGTTTTGCCGTAAAAGGTATCTCCGTTAAAACCCCAAGCTTCCACATGAGAATATCCTATATCCGCCAGTTTTTGCAAACTACCTATGTAATCTTTGGGTAAAAATTCCCGGATACAGTACAACTGTATTCCTATTCGGTTATTCTTTTTGAAACTTGCTACATCCGCCCCATTCGCTGCAATAGCAGAAAATAATGAATTATTCAATCCGACACAGGTTACCGCTGCTATTCCTTTATTAATAAAATCTCTTCTGTTCATTGTTCAATGTTTTTATTTAAATTAATTATCCAAGCGCCACAGGATTATCTCCGGGAACAGGAATCACCCCTTCGTGATAATCGGGCAAGGTACCCATTTCATATTCCGTTGGACCGTAACGCAAACCGGATGCCATGATTTCGTCCCATGTAATCACTTTGCCGGTGTAGGCTGCGACACGTCCCATAATGGTTATAAGCGTTGAATAGGCCAAATCTTCGGCTTGATTGATTTGCTTGTTCAGTCGTATGGATTCGACAAGGTGTATGTGTTCCTGTTCATACGAATTTTTCAGGGGATTGTTTTCATAATCATATTTCCAAAGTGCATTTCCTTTATAATCTACAATTTGCACATTATCCCACAGGAATTGAACCAAGCCTTTTGCGCCAAGTATCTGCACTGAAAAATTATTGTCACAACCGTCTATCTGCTTGCCTGTGGCAAACAGGCGCTTGTTGTCTCCATAGTGATAGTCCACGTTCAGAAAGTCGTAGGTATCGCCAATCTGCCGGCGAGCGCGTCCTCCGGCGCCAATGGCTTTGACCGGATGCTGTCCCATAAACCAAGTCGCTATATCGATGAAATGAACCGTTTGGTCGGTAAAAAGTCCCCCGCTAAGCCAGTTGATGTTGAACCAGTTGCGGATGCAATATTCCATATCGCTCCATTCGGGACGTCTGTTCTTGAACCACATGGCGCCTTGGTGCCCGTGAGCCGTTGCAGAAACCAATTCGCCGATGATTCCGTTTTTTACCTGTACGTATGCTTCCCACGTATCTTTGCGGTGTCGATTACAGGTTCCGGTAATAACCGTCAAACCTTTGGCTTTGGCCGCTTTGGCGGCGGCAAGCAGGGTACGCACGCCGACGGGGTCAACGGCGCCGGGCTTTTCCATAAAGACATGTTTTCCGGCATCCACTGTTGCCTTGAAATGTTCGGGACGAAAATGTTGCGGCGTACAGAGTAATACAACATCAATCTCGTTTATGGCCAATACTTTTTGAAAAGCATCGAATCCGATAAAACAATTTGCGTCAGGCACTTCATTATTATGCTTCTTTAGAGCATTTCGGCAACCTTCCATCCGGTCGGGAAATACATCGCCCAAGGCAATGATTGATAAATTAGGCCCTGCGGC
>JAISKT010000159.1 GCA_031261295.1 Candidatus Symbiothrix sp.
ACTGTTGCATATTTTGCAACAGTTGCCGACTCCTCTAATTCGCCTTCTTTATATATATTTGTTATATGCCTGGATATAACAGATTTATCTCTATCAAAAAGAACAACCATTTGCATTTGGGTCAGCCAGACTGTTTCGTCTTCCAATCGTACTTCTAACCGGATAGAATTGTCAGGTTGATACAATATTATCTCATCTTTTTTATCCATAATTAAGCGTTTATAAATGTTTTATTCTAACTGATACAAATTTTTCAATAATTAAATTAATAAGGGAGTGATTATTAAAATCCACAGTAAAAATAATAAGAACGTTCTCAACTGTAATTTTATGACAAATATACGAATTTAGATTTAGATGATTTGAGTAATTACCTACGGGAGCAAATTAAGGTTTTCTCTCAAATTAAAAACCTGTCATTGCGAGTCTAACCCGCAATGACAGGCAGGAAGAATGTCTTTTACAATTGCGGTCCTGAAGGAATCAAATCCTTACCTTCCGGCAGGTATTGTTCAAAATTCTTGATGTATTTAGCGCCCAGCGATTTGGCTTTTTCTTCCCATTCGGAAACATTCGTGTATGTATCACGCGGGTCAAGGATGCCTTCCGATACGTTGTTCAATTTCTTCGGAGCATTCAAGTTCAAAATAGGAATATGCACTTTTTCCGCTTTTTCGATAGAACCGTCGATGATAGCATCGATGATGGCGCGGGTATCTTTGATAGAAATCCGTTTGCCTGTTCCGTTCCAACCGGTGTTTACCAAGTAAGCTGTTGCATTATGTTCTTTCATTTTTTTAGCCAACACACTTGCATATTGAGTCGGGTGCAAAGTCAGGAAAGCTTCACCGAATGCAGGTGAGAAAGAAGGAACCGGTTCGGTAATACCGCGTTCTGTTCCGGCCAATTTGGAAGTGTAACCGCAAAGGAAGTGATATTGAGCGGATTTTTCGTCTAAGATAGAAACCGGAGGAAGTACTCCGAAAGCATCGGCGCTCAAATAAATGATTTTCTTTGCATGGCCTGCGCGGGAAGGCAGAACGATTTTGTTGATATAATAAATCGGATAGGAAACGCGGGTGTTTTCTGTTTTAGAAGCGGCTTTTGAATAATCGGGTGTTCCGTCTGCTTTCACCGTTACGTTTTCCAACAGCGCATCGCGACGGATGGCGCGCCAGATGTCCGGTTCGTTTTCCTGGCTCAAGTCGATTACTTTTGCATAGCAACCGCCTTCGTAGTTGAATACGCCGTTGTTGTCCCAACCGTGTTCGTCGTCGCCAATCAAGAAGCGTTTCGGGTCGGCGGAAAGGGTGGTTTTACCGGTTCCGGACAAGCCGAAGAATACAGCTACATCGCCGTCTTTACCCACATTGGCGGAGCAGTGCATGGAAGCAATGCCTCTCAAGGGCAGGTAATAGTTCTGCATGGAGAACATTCCTTTTTTCATTTCGCCGCCGTACCAGGTACCGCCGATGATTTGTTCTTTTTCCGTTAAATTGAACAAAACATATACTTCGGAGTTCAAACCTTGTTCTTTCCATTTCGGGTTGGTTGTTTTAGAACCGTTGAATACGACGAAATCAGGTTCGCCGTAGTGAGCCAATTCGTAATGGGAAGGACGGATGAACATGTTGGTTACAAAGTGCGCTTGCCAAGCCACTTCCACAATGAAACGGACTTTCATGCGGGTGTCTTCGTTGGTTCCGCAGAAAGTATCCACTACATATAGTTTTTTAGCCGTATTCAATTCCTTGATTGTATTGGCTTTCAAATCGTTCCAAATTTCGGTGGAAACCGGTTTGTTGATGTTGCCGTCCCACCAGATGGTATTTTCGGAAACAGCATCTTTTACGATGTAACGGTCTTTCGGAGAACGACCTGTGAATTTACCTGTATCAACCGAAACTGCGCCTGTATTTGTTAATATACCTTTTTCGAATCCTTCGTTTTTGGGATCCATTTCTGCTTGAAAAAGCTCTTCGTAGGAAGGATTGTAAACAACAGGAATACTGTTGTCAATGCCGTACTTGCTTAAATCTAATTGTGCCATTTTAAAACAATTTAGTTAAATTATTTATTATTGATTATCTTTTTTGCCTATGTGTTTAAAAGCATACAAAAGTACTGCTTTTCTTCCAAAAAAACAAACGGAATAGATTGTCCTTTTGTGTTTATTTTTAAACTAATTTTCTCAAATATTGTTTTATAATCAAGGATTTATTTTTATTAATAGAAATATGAAAAAAATAGTTTTTTTACTCTTTTGGACACTTTTTGCCACCGGTTGTTCGACTACGCGCAACAATTATCCGATAGACAACTACAAGCATTTGACCGTGGGAATGTCTAAAAGTGAGGTAGAATATTGGGTAGGGCCTCCCGAATGTTATTTGGACATGAGGCGAACGGCTTACGGTTACCGGGAAATCCTGCAATACCGCAATATTTACAACGAAGTTTACGCCCTGGAATTTCTAAACGACTATTTGGTTTCCGCCGATTATATTTATGGTGACATTTGGCATCCGATGTATCCGGTTGCTCAACGACCACCTTTCGGCAGGCCGATATTTCCACCGGGTTACCGGCCTAATTATCCGCCGCCTTCACCCCCAAGCCATATCCGTCCGCCGCAGGACAACAATAATAACACCAGCCGTCCGCCAAGTAATCCCCGACCGCCAAGCAGTTCCAGGCCGCCGGCCAATACTCCGCCGCCTACCACCCTTCCGGCTACTCCGCTTCCGCCTGCAACGACTCGACCGTCCACCGGCAGCACTAATTCCGGACGGGAAAGTACTCGCGAAAGTAGCAGTTCGACCAATCAAAGTACGGGAACCGGCAGGGAAAGTACTCGTCAATAACGAATATTTTTAGTAATAATATGTATATTTGTAGTTTCAATGAAATTACTGTTACATACTTGTTGCGCTCCCTGTTCCGCAGCCATCCTCGAATGGTTGTTGGCCAATGCTATTCGTCCCACTTTATTTTTCTTCAATCCGAATATTTATCCTTTTGAAGAATACGAAATCCGCAAAAACGAATTGAAGCGTTACGCCCAATCATTGGAAATTGATTTCATAGACGGAGACTACGACCACGAACGATGGTTGAGCCTCGTCAAAGGATTGGAAGACCAACCGGAAAGAGGTTCCCGCTGCTTGGAGTGTTTCAAAATGCGCTTATTAGCTACCGCACAATTGGCTCACGAAAAAGGATTTACACAAATTGCTACTACATTGGCCTCTTCCCGATGGAAAAATTTGGAACAGATTGCTGCCGCCGGAAATTGGGCTGTGTCGCCATTTCCCGAAGTGGAATTTTGGGAAAAGAACTGGCGGAAAGAAGGGCTAAGCGAACGGCGGAGGATACTTTTGCTGGAAAACGGGTTTTATAATCAGCAGTACTGCGGGTGCGAGTTTAGCATAAAAAAGGCTGTCATCTGACAGCCTTTTTTATATTATGTATTTCAATCTATTTTATATCAACTCTTTCAATGACATAGTTATCTGAATATTCACCTGTTTTACTAATACTTATAATTTCATCCTTAAAATTAAAAAGATATTTTGGATAACCTTTTATGAGAATTTCATCGGTACGAGTTAGTTGCGGATATTTTACTATTTGCAAAGAATTACGGTTAGAAGTTCCGGCATAAATGGTATTTCCATCATTACTAAAAGCAAAATCGGAAAAATTGAGCGATCCCCGGTCAATCATACCCTTGTAAATCATCGAACTGGCGGCGCTATATACAGCACCTTCTCGTCCCGTAATAACGTATTCTCCATTGTTGGAAATACGGAAGATCTCCGGATCAAGCGGATGGTCGCCGTGATAACTGTCGTCTTGATGCAACAATATCTTGCCTGTATTATCTAACTCAAAATACTCCATATCTATAGGACTAACTTGTCTTGAAATGGAAATTATATTATCCGTATTTGGAATAAACCTCATTCTATCTCCTTCAAAATCACCGTTTCCACTGATATTTATTCCCGTAGCTCGCGAATAAGTCCGGATGGGTTGTTCCCACCAGGGAGAAGGCATTAATGAAGCAACAAGATAGCCATGTCCGTTTGTTACAACACACCGGGTGTCTAAACCTGTCATAATTGATGTAACCAAATTCAGTGTATTTGCATTGTACACATGAATAAATACACTATTGTTAGGTACATAAATTTCTAATCCAAATCCATTATCACCCATATCTATATTTCCAATTGATCCTTGCAAACTGATATTATTGATTTCAGTTTGAGTAACATAATTAATTGCTCGCAATTTCATAGCTGCATTATCTACTATATAAATAATTGGCTCAGTCGGGTGATGAACCGCATCGGTAATAGAATAATAATAAATTTTGCCTGCCGGTTCTTCTACTTTTATTTGGTTGCTGTTTCGGCTTTGATCTTCCTTGTTGGAAATTCTCACATAATAAGAGGCTTCACTAACCAGTGGCGGCATTTTGTCAATATACCGGATCGAATCGGCAGAGGTAAAAGAGGCTATTAATTGTCCTTCCCCCCCAATCGCATAAGGAGTAACTGCTCGAAACACTTCATATCGCATAAAATCAGTACTTGTATATTTTTTCCATTGCAATTGCACATAGCCCATAGCGGTTTTTGTTGCTGATTCCAAAATGATCTCACTTGGAGCTACAGTGGATACTTCAATCGTTTTTGTCGCGGAATATTTGTCTTTATCTGTTGCTGTAATAGTAATAATATGCTTTCCTCTCGACAAAGAAGAGGTTTCAAACCTAACGTTATTTGATGCGTTGGGATGAGTTTCTACTAATTTGCCATCCAGATTGCTTGAGATAACAACATCTATATCATTTGGTTGAGAATCTTTATCCGTAACATTGAACGAAAAGACTACATTTTCATTTGGCGAAAAATTGGCAGGAATACCGGGTAATACCAATTCTATTTCAGGTGCAAAATTCGTATTTACGCCCTGGACAATCAAAATATTTACCCTATTTAAAGAATCAGGTGAAACTCTAAGCGCTACTTTTCCTGATCCATATCCGCTCAAACTTGCGTAAATTTCATAAGTTCCGGATTCTACATCTTTAAGCATAGCAGTTCCAAATTCGTCTGTTACGGTTTGCACAGTTGCAGGCACTGTAAAAACAGTAGCCCCTTCTACGGGTGATGAATAGGAATAATAGGAACTTTCATAAACGGTAACATAGATGTCGCCTTTAGGTATCGCTATATCTTCATCTTCATTACAACCCCAAAGCGCAAACAATACACATACGACTAAAATTGATTTTAGTTTCATTTTTTATAGTTTTTTAGAATTATTCTGATATGTATGTCCATTATTTTTAAGATAATTCAACAATTCAATTGTAAAATTACAAAAAATTTGTAGATTAACAATATTGCCAACAAAAAATTTGTCATACCGCCTTCCAACAACGACATTTTTCCGGTAATGCTATTATGGATAGCGGCTTTTTATTCCGGTTTGACAGAAATACCTTCCTTCGTCTGTTCTACATACGCCAAACTTCCATCAGGCAAATAATACAAATAATCAAGGCATACGCTTCGACGCCCTATAGCTCCGGACTGATCGTTTAGGGTAAGTGTCGCATTATGATAAAACAGATAACTCTGTCCTTTGAATGCTATGATTCCCGGATGTATGGTAAAACTGTTCTCTGCCATCCCTGTTAATACTCCGCGTGGCGTCCATGGGCCTTCCATGCTTGGCGCCGTTGCATAATCTATCCTTTCACGACCTTGACCCATAGAAGCGTAGGTCAGATAGTAAAGGTTTCCGTGTTTATGCAACCACGGGCCTTCCACATATCCCGGCATTTCGAGGACTTCTATCTCTCCGTCGAGTGTTATCATATCCGGTTTGAGCTTCACAAGAAAGCAAGTCCCGTTGCCCCAACACATCCACGGCGTACCGTCATCGTCGATGAACACGGTTGGATCAATGTCGTTCCACCATCCCCTCGGACC
>JAISKT010000218.1 GCA_031261295.1 Candidatus Symbiothrix sp.
GGGGCGATAATCGCGAATAATTCCTTTAATGGTCTCAATATCAAATGTTTTGATATGTATTCTGGCTGTTGCCCTGCCAAAGAGCGGCTCTTTGGAATTTTCAAAAATCTGTTTCATTATCGAATAAACCGATCCGCAAAGAATAAGGTTGATTTTACTTTTATCTTTATTGGCGTCCCAAACGTTCTGCATTTCGCTGTAAATTGACGAATTAATGTTTCTGAACTCCTGAAATTCATCAATAATCAGGGTAAAATGTCGCGTTTGCGAAAGTTCCATCAAGTAACCAAATACATCTTTGAAAGAACGCATCTCGCCAAAAATATTTACTGCCAATTTGTTGCGGATTTCGTTCGCAAATTCTTCACAAAGCAAATTCTCGTTCTTTTTCTCCACAAAAAAATATATCGACTTTCCCTGAAATGTGTGCATCAGCAAAGCCGTTTTTCCAATACGCCGCCGCCCCACAATGAAAGTCATCTGGGCAGATTCCAACGATTTTTGTTCAATTTTTTTCAAAAGAACTGTTTCTTTTTCGCGATCATAAAACTTTAGCATAATTCAACTATTTTTATTCGCTGCAAAGATATAAATTATTTTTTTGAATTGTAACAACGGTTACAGTAACGACAGTTACAATTATTTTTTTTATTTCTTATTATCTCATACTACTCGGCAAATTGACCACCCTATCCTCAAAGTGACTATTTCTTTTTCTCTATCATAAAACTTCATAAATAATTAAATATTAGTATTTTATAAATTGTAATCCATTTATCGCAACCGCCGTTGCTGTAATGACGGTTGCGATAAATCTGATTTCTTTGTCGCAAAGATAGATAATTTACAGTATATATACAATCATTGCAGACATATCAGCAAAAACGGCCGGACTCACGTCCCGCCGTTTTCTCACCGTTTTAATCAAAAAAGTTAGTTTAAAAGAAATATTAATTTAATTTTTATCCTCTATTATTTTCAAATTATGTAATTCATTGAGATCCATGTTTTGCGAATATTTCGCCAGCATCTCCAAATTGATATTACCGCATAAACTGATCAGATTAAAGACATTTGAATAATTCATCAAAAGTACCAGTTCACTGATCACTCCCCTACCCGCTTTCACCATCACAATCATCCGTTGATCTTCGTTGTCGATAGCAACGAGTTCCGTAAAATCCTTATTTTTCAGTAGCAATCCATGAGCCGAATTGTAATAATTTTCGTTCAGAGATTCCTCTTTGGAAGTAATGATCTTGATATTTTCCACTCCGGCAATCGCCTCCCGCAGTTCCGGGGTGGCAATAGAATCGGACTGCATCAAATCAAGCATCTTTTTCCCAATAGTCACTACTTCAATATTTTCGTCTTTTCCATGTTTGTTCAGGAACAAATTAACTATATCCTGCGCCAAAAGGGAAAATGAAATAAAACAAACCAATAGACTCAGTACTAATTTCTTCATTCCTTCGAATCATTCAAAAAATCCATTCCATGCAATTCCAAAGAATCCGCCTTTTCCGTAGAAATCGTTTTTCCCGGAACTAATTGCAGCAAAGAAGACACTTTGGCGATCACCTCTCCGGTTTCTTTTACCGCATCTTCCGGATCGGTATATGTTTCGGAAAACATCTTATCCATGAATTTTTCCTGCTGGTAATGCGTATAAAAACCAATACCCAACGTAATGATTACCAACACAGTGGCAGCAATCCGCAAGATAGGATAAAAATGAACGGCCAACGGTTTTTTAGGAATGGAAATCCGGTTTTTATCCGGCAAATTATTTTTTTGTTTTTCTTTCCAGGTAAATAAGGATGTATAGGCTTTCAACTCTTCGGGAACATCGTTTCCGGAAAAGAACTCCTGCAATACCTGTTCGTCTTCCAAAGACGTTTCACATTGCCAGTAGTGTTCCAATAGTTGTTTAATCCTTTCGTTTTTCATTTCAATTCTTTCCATTAAAAAATTCTTTTAATTTTTGCCTTGATCTGAATAAATTTACCTTTACTTGTTCTTCGGAAATACGCATCACTTCCGCGATTTCTTTATAAGTCATTTCTTCTATTTCCCTCAATTGAAAAATGGTCCGCTGTTTTTCAGGCAATTTCCGGATAAACGTTTCGAGCAAATGCAACTGCTCTTCCTGTTCCAATCGAACCTGTATATTGGCATTCGTTTCGGGAATATCGTATCTTTCATCCAACGCTTCCTGTTGGTTTTCTTTCAACGAAATCTTGTCAATGGCAATATTCCGGGTCGAGCGGTAACAATAAGCCTCCAGATTGTGGATCGAATCCCATTCATCCTTTTTCTTCCATACTTTAAACAACGTATCCTGCACGACATCTTCGGCATCTTGTTTATTGCCCGTGATGCTCAAGGCCAAACGAAATAATTTATCGACCAACGGCAATATCCTATTTCTAAATTTGTCTTGTTTCATGCGCTCTATTTATAATGACGGTTGAGAAAAAAGAAAGTTACACTCCATTTGCAATTTTTTAAAATAGAACGCCCGAAAGTTTGTCATTGCGGG
>JAISKT010000233.1 GCA_031261295.1 Candidatus Symbiothrix sp.
TTTTGAGAAACAAAAGGTGTGGTAATTTGTACGGAATATTTCCGTACATTGATTTGGCGGACATATTTTTGGTTTACAATCAAACTTTTACCGGCTCGCACGAAAGTTTCGGACGGCAATGTTTTTTCGATTTCGCCCAATCGTTCGAAAATCTCATCCGAATCGCCGTTGGCAAGTGTAATCCGGGCGTAATTGCCGTCGGCTTCGATGTAGGCGATGTCTTCCGGTTTTAGGAGGAGTAGGCCATTGAAGTTCTTGAATCGCAATATTTTTTCACTTTGGATGACATTCATCAGCGTTTGCACGCTGGCCGAAGGATTGGTGCGTTTTTTGAAACGACCGATGGCCAAAGAAAGACTGTCGAGCATGATGGGTTTGACCAAATAGTCGATAGCCGCCAACCGGATGGCATTGAAAAGATATTCCGAATCGCTGAATGCCGTTGTGAAAATGATGCCGGGCGGCGTGAAAGTGGCACAAGTCATTCCATGCAATTGGTCGGCTAACCACAAACCATTTTTGTCGGGCAATTGGATGTCCAAAAAAATCAAGTCGGGTTGCAGGCGCAGAATTTCAATCAATGCGGTTTCTGCATTTTCGCAAGCCGCAATCACTTCGATTTCAGGGTGGTTTTCAGCTAATTTCTGCTGAAGTGTCAGCCGGGGATGATACTCATCTTCTACGATTAGGGTACGGATTGTCTTCATTTTATGATATGATTTATTGATAAACAAAGTTATAGGGAACTTCTACCGTAAAACGGGTGCCGCTGGCTTGTCCGTCGATGTAGAGGTCGTCCACTTTCTGATTGATTTTTGTCGCATTGAAACGATTGTAAATTTCTATCTGTCGGGAAAGAATATCCAATCCCTGCTTGGAACTGTGGATATTCCTGCTTTGAGCGGCGACTTCGCGCCCCACACCATTGTCCTCCACGCTGACAGAAACCAAATCGCCGATACGGATAACTTTTATTTGCAACGTTCCGCCGGATTTTTTGGGGGAAAGCCCATGTTTGACGGCATTTTCGCAATAGGTATGCAGAATCATGTTGGGCAATTGCACATTGGTATCCACTGCTTGGTCAACTTCAATTTTGTAATTGAATTTATCTACAAAACGCAGTTTTTCCAATTCGAGGTACATCTGAACGTATTCCAATTCGTCCGATAAGGAACGCGAGGCCTTATCCACTTCGCGCAAGGTTTGGAAAGTAAACCGCGAATAAATGCCCAGCAGGCGAATGGCTTCCGTTTTCGACAAATTCATGATGTAGTATTCGATAGCGGCAAGTACATTGGCATTGAAATGCGGAATGGCTTTCAGGCGGATGCTCTTGATGCGGAGTTCGTTCAACTGTTTTTCCGTTTCGAGACCTTGCAGCAATTCCCTGTTTTTCCGGCGTTGGAAATACAAAGCGATTCCGACACTTGCGACAACCAAAACCAAAATAGCAAGTATGAAAAACCAGGTGGTTTGCCAAAAAGCGGGACGGATGGAAAAAGTATAATTCATTACCGGTGTATCGGATTCGGGTGTTCCCATACCGGCCATCAGTTGAAACTCGTAATTGCCCGGCAACAAGTTGTTAAACGTCACTTCCCGGTCGGCAACTGGCTGTGACCATTCGTCCTGAAATCCCATTAACCGATAACGGTAACGCACATTTTCCGGATTGGAATAACAAAGTCCGACGAAAGAAAACCGGATATTGCGTTGACTGTAGTCTAAAGAAGCCTTGTTTTCCAATTGATTCATATCCACATTATTGTCCGAATATTGCGACGAAGTGATATACAACCGTGGCTGGTAATTATCGTTCAACAATTGCGCCGGATTGAATTTGACGATATTCGGACTTTGAGTTGCCAACCAAATATTTCCGGCATGGTCTTCCGCCATGGTGTTCCAACTGGGTTCACCTGCCGAAAAGCCGTTTGTATAGTCGAAAGTGACCACTCGCTTTGTTTGGACATCAATGATTTTGATTCCCGCATTATCGGATATAACGAGCAGATTGTCACGTGTGTACCCAATATTGCCAATCACGGTATTGGGAAATTCCATAAACAATTGAATCGAATCGCCGGATACATAATAGATATGACTTTCGCAAGCCATCCAGATACGTCCGGTAGGGTCTTTGATTGAGGCTTCCGCATTCATGGTGTTTTCGCCAAAAAAGTAAAGACTGTCCGTTTCACTAATCCGGCAGATTCCTTTGTGTCCGCCAATCCACAGTCGGCCTTGCTCGTCAGCCTGCATCGTGTAAATGGTCGGTCGCCCGATGTCGAAGTGCGAAATTTCGCGAATCATACTTCCGTCATTATTGAATATTTTCAGTGAATTGAATCCGCCGATGGCAAATTCTCGGTCGTTAATCCGGCAGGAAGCTGTATAGTAGGGAGTTGGAGGAAGGTTAAGCCATCGGAATTTATCGTTTTTATATAGCAAAATATCATCAAAGGTTGGAAAATAAATGGCATCGTCGATGGTAATGGATTGATAAGAAAAAGTAGCGGGCAACGAGCCTTGATAAAGCGGATAATGCAGTTCCTTATAGCCCTTATTGCCCATACGAATCAATTTCCCGTTGGCCGTGGCGATATACACTTCATCTTTTCCTGTGGGAACAATGGAATAAACAATGTCGGCGTTCTGTGCGTTCACTTTGTAAGTGATTAAATTCATTTTGAAAAAGTTGTAAATGCCTTGCCGCGAAGTAAACCAGAGGTTGCCTTCTTTATCGAACAGCAGCGAACGCGGGATATTGACATTGTCGATAATCGTTTCTAATTGTCCGTCTTGGCAACGCAGCAAACTGCCATCGGTTGTCAGGATAAGATTTCCATCGGCATCCGCTATCACATTGAAATCATCTTCCGAAGTTTTTTTGTTTTTGAATTTGTATTTCAGTTCAAAACCAGAGGACGTCATTTGCCAAACACCCTCGTCGCCCACAGCCAATACTTCATGCTTCGTTTTCACAAACCGGCAGACATACAGGTTGTTATAGACCGCTTTTTCTTCGCCGTTTTCGTTTACGACATACACTTTGTGGTCTTTGGTGGGAATAAAATACAAATGCGCCCCTCTGTCCCAATAAAGACTTTGCCCATAATCCATTTCGTTCAGTCGCGGATGGCTGAAAACCTCTATTAAAGTGTCGTTTTGAAACTGAAAAAGCCCTATCGTTTTATTGTCGCGTTTGTCGTACAGACTATATCCGGTAGGCAATCCGGGCGACCGACCCACGCAGTAATTCAACTTATCTATGTTTACCACCTCTCGCAATTGGTCGCTATTCACATCCAGCAGATAGATAAAATGGTAGCCGTAAATAACAATTTCGCCGCGTTCATTTTCTTCTATTTTGTTTATAGGAAGTGATTTATTCGGCATATATTTTTTAAAAACATGCCCATCGAAGCGTACAAAACCATGTTCGGTACCGAACCACATAAATCCCCGTGAATCCTGAAATACCGTTTCTACCAAATTAGTCGGTAAACCATCAGGAATCGTGTATCGCTTATAATTATATTCGGAGGTAATCAAAGATTGTGCCGACAACACAAGGGTTGACAGCAACAACAAACTGAAAGCAACGATTCCTTTTTTCATGCACACAGAATTTGCTACAAATATACATTTTTTGGAATCAAATATCCAAATAAATAAATCGGTTTTTTATGAATCGGGTGTGAGCATACACAAATGCCTTGTTTTTATACATGACAGAGTTTACGTGGTAGAATGGACCGGCAATGATATATTCGCGGGCAAATTTATCTTCTTTGTTTTCAAGGCTTACGAATTCAAGCCAGTAGGTGCCTTTGTTTAAGGGTAATTTAATAATTGCGTATGGCTTGTACAATGACTGCGTGAAAAGCTTCGCCACTGGTAATACCTCCTCGGTCAATCCAATAGCTAATTCCGGCTTCATCTAAAACCTTACATATTTCATCAGCCACTTTAGTGTCTCTCCTTGAATAACTTATAAATACATCGTGTCCCATATTGGATTAGTAATTATAGAGGCTGTCTCTACTTATGAGACAGCCTCGGTTATTATTATTTTCTATACTTGTTGATTCTTCACTTCCGCTTCAATCTTTGCCAAGTCCACACCCATTTTTGCAGCAATATCCGTTCCACAACGTTTGTCCGCCTGATAAAAACGGGCAATGCCTCGAATCACAATTTCTTGCGGAACGCCATCCATGGATTCGGCAACATTGGACGCAATCTGTTTTTTCACCTCTTCGGAAACCAAACGGTACAAATCGCCCGGCTGCGTGTAATAATCCTTGTCACTGCGGTGGTCGTAGTTATAGGCATTTCCGTCTATAATCAGTTCAGGTTC
>JAISKT010000342.1 GCA_031261295.1 Candidatus Symbiothrix sp.
GTAAAGTATGGTATGTGTTTGCTGAAACACATCTGACTTGTTCTGCATATTTGTAGAATTGTTTAATGCCTCCAAGTCCCTGAGAAGCGGTTATTTAAAATAAAAAACGTGGGACTTAAACTTTATCTGTTTTCAGAGGTTATCGACTACCTGCATTGACAAATAAGTTAGACCCACGAATCCTCGTGAGCGCCTACTAACTTACTCTTGTCAATGCTGAAATTGTCGATATTTCTGACATCTAGAATAAAAGCAAAACGCTTTTTTTAATGAATTATGTCTTTATAAAATACTATCTATTTTTTCTTAAATTTTATTTATGTTTATTTAGTTAGCAAAAGTAATATCTTTTTCCATATAAACCAAGGAATTAGCAAAAATTAACGAAAATGGTGAACGAAGTAACGACTCAACCCCCGTTAAATACTAATTGAATGGTAGAGACGCGAATAATCGCGTCTCTACTTCAAAATATCTTCGCCCAAATGCGTATTCGCTTCCCGGATATCCCGCTCTTGTATCTCTTTCGCTTTGCTGGCATAGATAATCAGACGTAGCGAGTAACCGTAAGTGATATAATTCCAAATCCAATCAAACAGGATGACTAACTTATTGCGTATCCCCAAAATAGGACGTAAATGCACCACCAACCACATCAACCAGGCAAACCATCCGTTCATTCGTATCTTACCTATTTCGGCTACAGCCCGGTTGCGCCCAACCGTAGCCATGGAGCCGAGGTCTTTATACCGAAAAGGTGTCAAGGATTTATTCGCTTCGATATTTTTCAGGTTTTTTGCCAATGTTTTGGCCTGTTGTATCGCTACCTGCGCCACTTGCGGATGTCCGTTGGGATAGTTGGGGTCAGTCGTTTGGATACATTGGTCGCCAATAGAAAACACATTGTCAAACCCTTTGACCCGGTTGTATTCATCTACCTGTATGCGATTGCCCCGGCCAATAGCGGATGAAGGCATATTTCCAATCTTTACCGCAGTGACACCGCTCACCCAAATAAAAGAGCGGGTAGGTATTTTTCCGCCGTTATCGAATAACACCTGATGGTCTTCATAGCCAATAACCTTCTCATTCAAAAGGACTTTAACGCCCATTTCCCGGAGAAACTTCAGTGAAGCGGCCGAAGATTCTTTCGACATGCCCGACAAAAGCCTGTCGGCTGCTTCTATTAAGTAAATATGCAAATGGCTGCTATCCATTTCCGGATAATCTTTCGGCAAGATGAAACGCTTCATCTCGGAGATAGCGCCGGCAATTTCGACTCCTGTGGCGCCACCGCCCACAATAACGATATTGAGCAACTCCCGTTTCTCTTCTTCATCGGCAGTAGTGACTGCCCGTTCGAGATTGGAAAGTAAAGCATTGCGCAAACCCATGGCTTCCGATACATTTTTCATCGGAATGGCCACGTTCTCAATATGTTGATTGCCAAAATAGTTGGATATTGTTCCGGCAGCAAACACAATATAATCGTATTGCGCTTTCCCAATAGATGTTTGAATAAGGTTCCGTTCGGGAACAATGGTTCTTACTTCGCATAGCCGGAAAAAGAAATCTTTTCGTTTCTGGGCTATTTTCCGAAAGGGGAAGGAAATGGAAGACGGTTCTATACCTGCGGAAGCTACTTGATAGATGAGAGGTAGAAACTGATGATAGTTGTTTTTATCTATCAGCACGACCTGAAATCCGGAATTTTCCAACTCGTTGGCTACGTTTAGTCCGCCAAATCCTCCGCCTACTACGATAACTCTTTTTTTGTTGTTCTTTGGAATGTTAAAACTCATATTTAATAAAAATGTACTATTGATTCTTCATCACAAGCCATCTAACTGGTCAATATTTTTTTGGATGACCTCGTCAGGTACGGAATAATTTGTCAGATCGCCCGCCAAATATTGGTCGTAAGCCGTCATGTCAATCAATCCATGTCCCGAAAGGTTGAACAAAATAGTCTTTGCCACGCCTTCCTCTTTGGCTTTCAAAGCTTCGTTGATGGCTGCCGCAATGGCATGTGCCGATTCGGGAGCCGGAATAATGCCTTCCGTTTGGGCAAACAGGATACCCGCTTTAAACGAATCCAATTGGTCAATATCCACGGCTTCCATCATTTTATCTTTAATCAATTGGCTCACAATCGATCCGGCGCCATGATAACGCAATCCGCCCGCATGAATATGCGCCGGAGCAAACGTATGCCCAAGCGTAAACATAGGTATCAGCGGCGTATAACCTGCTTCATCGCCAAAATCGTAATGAAACACACCGCGTGTCAGTTTGGGGCAGGAGGAAGGTTCGGCAGCAATAAAACGTGTTTTCTTTCCCTCCAAAAGATTGTGACGCATAAACGGAAAGGAAATGCCGCCAAAGTTCGACCCGCCGCCGAAACACCCGATAATTATATCCGGATATTCGCCCGCCAGCTCCATCTGTTTTTCGGCTTCCAGCCCAATAACCGTTTGATGCAGAGTCACATGATTCAGCACGCTACCCAAAGTATATTTGCAGTTGGGGGTTTGCATGGCCAATTCGAGCGCTTCCGAAATAGCCGTTCCCAAACTCCCCTGATAATTTGGTTTTTCGGTCAATATTTTACGTCCCGATTTGGTGGACATGCTGGGCGAAGCGATTACCTGCGCTCCCCACGCCTGCATCAGCGAACGGCGGTACGGTTTTTGTTCGTAGCTCACTTTGACCATATACACCGCCAACTCCAGTCCGAACACCTTGGCGGCATACGACAAAGCCGTACCCCACTGACCGGCGCCCGTTTCGGTGGTAATGTTGGTAACGCCCTGCTGCTTGCAGTAATAGGCTTGCGCCAAGGCCGAATTGAGTTTGTGCGAACCCACCGGACTCACGCTTTCGTTTTTGAAATAGATGTGCGCCGGCGTATCCAAGGCCTTTTCCAATCCGTAAGCGCGTACCAGCGGCGTAGTGCGATACACTTTATACTGTTCGCGCACTTCGTCGGGAATGTCAATCCACGCATCGGTCTGATTCAATTCCTGCTTCGATATTTCCTGGGCAAAAATCGGATATAAATCTTCGGGATTCATTGCCTGTTTAGTACCCGGATGCAACAACGGCATCGGCTTATTTTTCATATCCGCTACAATGTTGTACCATTGGGTCGGAATTTCTTTTTCACTGAGAATAAATCGTTTTGTTCTTTCCATGATCAATTAAAATTAAAAAATGTGTCTTCTTTCATTAATGGGAACAAATGTATAAATTATTTTGATTTTATATTTGTTTTGATTCTATATTTTATGCACTTTTGTAAAGAAAATAAAAATCGGAACGAATAAGTGGCGAAGGCAAAAACGGCGGAATTGGTATGATTTATTCTTCAAGCAATTTTTCGACTTCCACTTTCAAAACAGGAAGGTGTTTGATAACAATACCCCATATTGTTTCATCCGATACAGAATCGTAGCCGTGAATAATCCGGTTCCGAACATCCACTATTTTTCGTGAACTACTTATTTCAATTGAATCATCTTGTTTGAGAATTCTGTTCGTTGCTTCTCCTATGATTTCGATATTTCTTTCAACAGCTCTCTTGGTACGCAAATCATTGTGATAATCTGCATATCTTTTAGGATGATCAACAAAAAAACTGTCAATTTCTTGTATGGCGTTCAAAATATCATAGAGCCATGTCTTTATCTCATTCTTCATAGACGAGTTGTTTCTTTTGTTCGATACTTTGCCTAAAATATGGATTTTTAATCGCTTGTTCTTCCAACAAATCAATTGGGCGTTTTAAAATATCCTGAAGAGAAAACTTCAAGTCGAAATAATTGTCGGCGTAATCCTCAACAGGTATTTCCCGAAAATCTACAATCAAGTCCACATCGCTATCTTTATTAAATTTATCTGTCAAAACCGAACCAAAAGCATAAAGCGTTTTTACTTTATGCCTGTTGCAAAGGTTTGAAATATCCGTCATGTACTGATACAATCTTTTCATTTTCAAATTCTTTTAATACGCAAAAATACTGAATTAAATTTATATACGATTCTATCTTGGGAAAAATTCTTCCCCATTTCTATTTTTGTGATTTATTGCCTGCTGTTTTTATTACTTCAGCCATATCTTTTTTTATTAAATGTTTAATGAATGAAAGGGATAAAGAGAATAAAAAAATTCCTACAAGTTATTGAAACTGTAGGACTTGTCTTGCTTTTGGCTTAACTTTAAGCAGTACTGGACGGAAGATGAACTAAACACCTAACCGTCCATTATTCAATATCTTAACAAAGTCTGAAAATCCAGTCCCACGATTTGCCACAAGGTCAATCTTCGCCGAAATTCAGTCTTCTGCATCGTTTTCAATGAGCGATAGGACAAAGGTAAGGAATGTTTGGGAAATGAGCAAATATTATCCGACATTATTGATTTCATATTTGGCATCTTTATTCGTACCTGTTTTTATAAAAACATCATTTTCAATATCGAAAATTTACAATTTGTAACTTTTTCATTTAAATAATTGCGGATTTTAAGGTATGTCAACAAAATTATTTGAACGTTAATGATTTTTAATGTTTTTTTTGTGTGTATTAGCAAAAATATTTATATATTTGCGGCATGATAGTTAATGGTATTTTATGCTTAAACGATAAACTAATTTGATGAGTGCATTACTAACGATATAGCCGAAAGACTAAATGTTTCCGTAACCAGGTTTCCTTGGTACGGTACAGACAAAGGATGGCATTGTACATTAAAATTAACGTAATTTAATAAGCAGTTACTTTAACGATAAAGTGTTGGTTAATTAAAAATGTAATACCTTATGAAAAGCAATGTATTGGAATGTGAGCGATCTTGCTTATGGAAAACGTCAAGATTGAAGTATTTATTTTTGCTGCTATTCATTTCGACATCTGTGATGGCGAACGTTAGCGAGGGTTCACAGTTAGTCGCCTATCCGACTGACAATGAAATCACAGGAACAGTGCAGGATACGAACGGCGATCCGATTCCGGGTGTCAATGTGGTGGTGAAAGGAACCACTAACGGGACGGTGACGGATGTGGAGGGTCGTTTTGTATTGAGTGCACCCGCAGCGTCAACGCTGGAAATATCTTATATCGGGTATGTAAAGCAGACGGTGACAGCCAAAGACAATCTGCGCATTGTGCTGGAAGAAGATTCCAAACTCATGGAAGAGGTAGTCGTGGTCGGTTACGGAACGGTCAAGAAATCCGACCTGACCGGTGCCGTTACGTCCTTGACACCCAAATCTTTTCTGGATCAGCCGGGGTCGTCGGTTAACTCTGTTTTGCAGGGAAGGGCGCCGGGCGTAGTGGTCAGGAGAGGAAACGGTGCACCCGGCTCCGGTTCGACGATTCGTATCCGCGGTATTAACTCCATACTGGGCAATAACGACCCGTTAATCGTAGTGGACGGAAACTACAGCGGTCTGCCTAACCTGTATGATATTGAGTCTATCGAAATCCTGAAAGACGCTTCTGCTACGGCTATCTACGGCTCGCGGGGCGCTAACGGTGTGATTATTGTTACCACGAAACGAGGGTCAGAAGCAGGAAGAAACGAAGTGAAAGTGTATTCCAGTGTATCTATCGACCAGGCGCCTAACCGGTACGATATGATGGATGCCGCCGAGTATGCTGTATTTAACAATCAGATGATGCAGTCGATAGGCAGCGCTCCTACTTATACCGAGGACGAGATTGCCTGGTACAGGCAACAGGGAGGGACAAACTGGCAGAATGAAATTTTCCGGACGGGAATTAACCAAAGTCACAAGGTGGTGCTTACCGGAGGAAACAAAAATATGAAATACTACATTTCGCCCAGCTACGGTAAAACGGATGGTATTTTGATTAATACCTCCTCGAAAAGTTACGGGATAGGGGCGAAAGTAGATGCCTCGCTGGGTAGCCGCGTATCTTTTCAGGTGGAAGCAGGTGTCAGCCACGGCGACCGAAAGAATCCGGATCTTGGAAGCGGCAGCAGCCACATGTCGCTTCCGCTCCAGTCGGCGCTCATCTGGTCGCCTACGGCGAATGTTTTCAATGAGGACGGCTCTTATCAAGTGACCGACCAGCTTGCCGCACGCACCTTGAATCCGGTGTTGCTGACCACCCTGAAAGACACCCGTTATTCCAATAGCGGAAACGCTGTTGGTAATCTTAAAATCAAAATTATAGATGGATTGGAACTGAACGCTAAGGCTTCCATGAACATCGGTACCGGAGGCTCCCGGTTTTTCATCCGCAAGGAACTGAACGGTAACCAGGCAGATGCTTCGCAGTCCAGTTATGAAGACAGGTCCTGGCTGGCGAATGCGTTTTTGACTTACACCAAAACGTTTGCGACCCAACATCAGTTCTCCGCCATGTTAGGATTTGAAGAATCCCAGAGCAAATCTCAAAGTTTCAACGCCGAAGGAAACGACCTGTCCGTGGCGGCTGTGGAATGGTATAACTTGCGGCTTGGAAAATCCAACGGAGTTGGCTCCGGTTACGGCAACCAAGCCTTGCGGTCGTACTTCACCCGACTGACGTATAATTATGGCTCCCGCTATTATTTCACTGGTACCTACCGTGCTGATGGCTCTTCCAAATTCAGAGGCGATAAGCAATTCAGCTACTTTCCATCCTTTGCAGTGGGATGGCGGCTTTCCGAGGAATCGTTCCTGAAAGACACGGAAATTTTCCGGAACCTGAAATTAAGGGGCGGATGGGGTGTCACAGGCAGCCAGGCTGTCGGGTCGTATGCCACTCTTGCACCCCTTGCAAGTACAAGTTTTAGCTGGGGCTCCTCGCAGGAATATACGGGCT
>JAISKT010000358.1 GCA_031261295.1 Candidatus Symbiothrix sp.
ATTTGTGTAACGGGTAGCGATGGTAAAGGTGCTGAAAAGTTACTTCCATTCGATCCGGGTTCACAGGCAAATGCAGGCGGTTTGTCGCTAAATAAATGGGATGAAAACCGAATGAAAACGCCATACGTACAAGGTCAACGTAAATCCGGTATCAACGGGCCTTACATTCGTTTGTCAGAAGTTTATTTAGCTTATGCGGAAGCATGCGCCGCTACCGGTGATGATGGGACAGCAAAAACCTACTTGAAAAAAATCCGGGAACGTTCGTTCCCTGTCGGTCAAGCAAATACTGATGCTTTCATTTCTTCCTGTGGAAGTACATTGAAAGCGGTGATACAGGAACGCGGTTTTGAATTTGCAGGAGAAGGCGATCGTCGTTGGACTCTGATTCGTACCGGTCTGTTGCCTGATGCCATAAAAAACATCAAAGAACAGACCAAAGCCATGCTGGATGGATTGGCTGCTAATGGCTACTATACTTTCTCCAATGGAAATACTATTTCAAAGTATGTGTGGACAAAATTGGTGGATGCAAAAACACTAAAAGGATTCCGTTTGACGGCAGAATGTCCGGCAGGTCAGGAAAATGACCCAATCTTGTATCCGGGATGGCGCGGTCAAAATGACGATTGGATGGCTGTTGCAACCAAGGCTAATGTAGTTAATACGACAGCGCTGACGACTACAGGTGCTAATACAAATTTAGCCATCAAAGGCTTGTTCAATTACATTGATCCAGATGGTTTAGAAGCTGCTGCATTGGTCTCGGATGGATATAAAAGAGAAAACTGGGGCGCAACATTAGTTACCGTTAATAATTACAAGGAGTATTACGATTACTTGTTTTATGACTATGACTATAATAAAGCTCCGATTTATTTATGGCCGTTCACGCCAAACATAGTTGCAATCGGTGGATTCTTAAACGGTTACGGTTTCCGTCAGGACTAATAATCTAATCCTCGTGCCGTAGGTACGCCACGTGGCATACCTACGGCATGCGAGGTTTTAGTGAGGGTCGTATGTTCTACCGACATATAATCCCTAACGGGATTCACACCAAACTAACAAAGAAATACAAGTTGTAAATTCATGAAAAACTTCTTTCGTTACATCCTGATTGTGGTGTTTTGTGCCGTTGATGCCTTTGCACAGCCTCGTCAAACTATTGATTTGTCGCAGTCGTCGTGGAATATCACCCTCGACCCTGCTGCGAAATGGGAAAATGATGTCCTCTATCTTCCTCCTGTCAACATAGCCGAACTGCCGGTAAATATGCCGACACAAGGCTGGGAAAGCATTTTTGCGCGTCCGGACACCTCCGGTGTATCTGTTCCTGCCACTGTGGAACAATATTTTTGGGGATGGAACGGACAAACTTTTGGTGTAACAGGCAATTATACAGGCGTTTCATGGTTTACTACCACCGTATTTATTCCCCGCGAATGGGAAGGCAAGCGGCTCACGCTCAAAGTGGGCAGTGTCCGTTTTCGTGCGGAGATAGTTGTCAATAAAAAATTAGCCGGATACGATTTGGTTAATTCGACCAATTTCGATGTTGACCTGACTAACTACTTGATTCCCGGTGCCGAAAACGAAATCGCGTTTCGCATTACCGACCCCAACGGTAATTTCAATTGGAAAGATTCGCAAGTCTATACCTGGGGAAAATATGATACCAACCCTACTCACGGATTTGGAGGAATCACCGGAACCGTCACTTTGCAAGCGACCGAAAAACTATACATTGAAAATGTATTTATCAAAAACCGCCCAAACCCTAAAGAAATCGAACTGGAATTGACCACCCGCAACCTTACAGGAAACAGTGCCCAAGGGCAAAAACTCCTACTGGAAATATCGGAACATAGTACCGGAAAGAAAGTTTACACAAAAGAAACAGTAATAGCCACTATTCCCGAAGGGAACACAAAAGTCTCATACGTCCTAAATGTCCCAAACGCCAAACTTTGGAGTGTGGACAATCCAAATCTCTATACCATGAATGTGTCTTTGGCAAACGACACCGTAAGCGAACGTTTTGGTTTTCGCTGGTTTGAAGTACGCGATATAGCCGGCGACCGGCAGTTTTACCTGAACGGCAAACGGATAGTGTTGCGCACTGCCATCTCTTGGGGCTACTGGCCGGACAACGGCATAACGCCCACGGACGAATATGCCCGCAAACAAGTGTTAGCCGCTAAACGCATCGGACTGAACATGCTGAGTTTTCACCGCGCCATCGGTCAGACAAATGTGATGGATTACGCCGACGAATTGGGCTTGCTGATTTGGGAAGAGCCCGGAGGCAATCAATATGCCGCCAACAAATTCGATGACAACAGCCTGCAATCCAATTTTTATTTGTCTTATCGCAACGAGAAATTGGCGCGGATGATACTTCGCGACCGCAATCATCCGAGTTTAGTCATTTATAACCTGCACAACGAACGTGGGGCAGAACCTCAAGCCGAAGATTATCGGGAAATGCGCATGGCGCATGAATTAGACCCCACTCGCCAAATCAATTACAATTCAAGTAATGGAGAAAATCCGGAAGGGCAAGCCAGTGCTCGTTTCAAGTTGCATTTAGCCCCTTACGATACCACATTTTATGATATCGGCTGGTACGACCGCCACCACGCGGGAGGTCCGGGCGTTTATCACGACAATTTGTACCGTAATCCGACAGATTACCTGCGATATACCGGTAACAAACCGGAAATTATCTATTGGGGCGAAGAAGGCGCGATAGGCACACCGCCTCGTTTGGAAAAAATCAAGGACGATATTTTACAGGGAAATAAAAAGAGCGGTTGGGAAGCCGCCGACTATTTGGGTTGGTACGATGCCTATCATCGTTTTTTGAAAGAACAGGGATTTGATAAAGCCTTTCCAAGCGTGGATGATTTAACGGTTGCGATGGGCAACGTAGCCTATTACTATCAGGGCAGAATTATTGAAAATATCCGCATCAACAACACCATAGACGGCTATGCCGTGAACGGTTGGGAATCCATGAAATT
>JAISKT010000385.1 GCA_031261295.1 Candidatus Symbiothrix sp.
TTTCGTGGGTGTGGCTGAACAGTACCATGTCTTCATAGTCTTCGCCATTACTCAAATACGTAGCTAACCCGATAAACAGTATGTCTGATAACTTGTGAAGACATTTTTTCTCTATCCGGGAGTCTTCTATCTCGCTTAAATAATCATATATAGATGCCATTCGACAAAAGTAAGCATTTTGACCGGAAATATAAGAAAATTTCGTGCGTTTACCCTGAATATATTAGCAAGAAGCATGTATATCCATAAGATAAATCCATTTATTGATAAACAGATTGTGAAAGTGCTGACCGGACACCGCCGTGTTGGGAAAAGTTACATTCTCTATCAGTTGATGGATATTATTCAGGAGAAAAGCAAAACTGCCAACATTATCTACATCAACAAGGAAGATATAAGTTTCGATTCTATTCGCAACTATGAGCAGTTGAACGAATTGGTGATTTCAAAACTGAAAAGCGATACCAAAAATTATATTTTTGTTGATGAAATACAGCTGATTACTGATTTTCATATTGCCGTAAAATCGTGGATTTTAGATGAAAATAACGATATTTACATTACCGGTAGCAATTCAAATATGCTGTCGAGCGACTTGGCTAACGAACTCGGCGGACGATATGTAGAATTTAAAATTTACAGCTTGTCGTATCTTGAATTTCTTCAATTTCACTTTCTTGAAAACAATGATGAAAGTTTGGAACGCTACATTCGTCAAGGTGGATTGCCCTATTTAATCCATTTGCCAAACAATGATGAAGTGGTAAAAGAGTACTTGAACAGCATTTATTCGACCATCGTACTGAAAGATGTGGTTCAACGTCATAAAATCCGCAATGTCGACTTTTTGGAACGGTTGGTTACCTTTCTTGCAGGAAATGTCGGCAATCTGTTTTCCTCGAAAAGCATTAACGGTTTTCTAAAAAGTAAAAAAGAAGAATCATCTGTAAATCAGATAATCGAATACACAAATGCACTTGCAGAAGCATTTATCGTTCACCGTGTTGGGCGTTATGATATTGCAGGTAAAAAGGTTTTTGAGCGAGGCGAAAAATATTATTTTGAAAATCTCGGCATTCGCAATGTAATAGCCGGATACAAACCGCAAGACCGCGCCCGACGTTTGGAAAATGTAGTGCTGAATCATTTGCTCTATTGCGGCTACAATGTGAAAGTCGGCACGCTGCCACCCGAAGAAATTGACTTTGTATGCACCAAAAACGGCGAAATGCTGTATGTGCAGGTAACGGTAGAATTATCCACGCAGGAAACTATCAACCGTGAATTTGGCAATTTATTGAAAATCAAAGACAATTATCCCAAAATAGTTGTATCAGGCGAACGTTCGTTTGAAAACACCTACGAAGGCATTGAACATATTTATATTCGTGATTTTCTTTCAGGAACACCGTCTAAATCAATAATAAATTATTAGAAAACCGTCCACATTTACATTTTACAAAATGTGGACAGTTTCATGTCCTATTTTTGGGCGCTTTCCGTGATTTTCCGGATATCCTGGGTAGTAAATTTCCCCAACAACCGGATGAGCACACATTCATCGTCACCACTGACAAACATCACTAACGATTGGATGAAATCACCATCCTTTTGACTATAAAAGACCACATCATTTGCTTTGTCTTTTATTTTCATCAGCACCTCATACGATTTGTTATTCTTGAAATGGGCCGTAATTTCTTTCCGCATCATCTGTTTAGCCGAATTTTCTTCCGAGGTGAAAACATCAATCTGCTCCAATTTGGTCATCATATCTTTGATATCCACCCCATTCATATCCACCGAAGCAGCCACTCCCGGCACCATATTCAGAAGCGCCTTGGTGATAGTGACTTGAGTGATGTCTTTTCGATCGGCCAATTTATCGAACAAATCATTTTGTGCAAAACCGGTCATTGCGGTAAACAACAGTAATACTGTTAGTAAACTTTTTGTTTTCATCTTTTTAATGTTTTATTTAATGTCCTGTTTGATTTTTCTATCTCATCCGTCACAATCGCCAATTGGCCCATCCCTTTATTAAAATTCCGGGAAACCAATACCAAGGCTTTTTGTGCTTCCCGGCAAGCAATTTCCGGATTCTTAATAGTGTTAACTTTTTGTGATGCAACCGGATATTCATTCCCATTTTTGGAATAAAATAATACACCCACCGAAATCAAGAGCGCAATACTCGCCGCAGCGCTTACGATCCACAACCGTATTTGTTCGCTTTTCCATTTCGATTGTTTTTCTTTTTCCGCCAACTGATCAATCAACGTTTCCAATCTGGATTCCAAACCGGCCGGCACTTCAATTTCATCGAATTTGTTATCTTTTTTCATCTTTTTCCCATTTTTGATACAATACCTTAATCGTTTTTCTCGCACGCGAAACAATCACCTTGATGTTTCCTTTTTTCAATCCCGTTTGTTTTTCAATTTCTTCATCCGGAAGATTATCCCAGATTTTCAATCGGATGATTTGCTTTTGCTGCACAGGCAATTGATTCATAATAACTTGAATATGTTCTAACTGCTCTCTGTTTTCAATCTGAACCGCCAACGAATCCGTCTCCGGAATGTTCACTTCCTGCATCCGGGACAAATCCGGTTTTGCTTTTTTGAGAAAGTCCAAACACTTGTTTTTCAACAGGGTAACAGCAAAACTTTCGGGATTTAGCAGCGATTCCAATTCTTCGCGTTTCTGCCATAACTTAATATAGGTTTCCTGCACCATATCTTCTGCATCCGCCTGATTTTCAAGGAAGCGATACGCTATCCGGTATAATTTTTTATGGTACGGAAGAAATATTTTCTTGAAAACCTCAGCGTCCATCACCTGTATTGTATTTGTGCATACAAATCATTGTTTTATAATTAAGACGAAAATACAAAAAAAAGGTAACACTTAAAAAAAATAGTATCTTTGTAGCGTTTTTAAAAAACCCTTTATTAATGAACAACTATATCCAGCTGATCAATCAAGTTGCCGAAATCAGGCAAAAAATTGTACGGGAAAAATTGGAAGCGAAATTTGAACGCAATTTCAACCGGATTTTCGCTATCCTTGAAGAAGAAGGTTTTGTCTGCCAATATCCTTTGGGAGAGAAATATAATGAAACGCGCACCGATTGCGAAGCTACGATCATCGGGAAGGAAGCTAAGAATATGGTGGTTACACAAGTTATTAAACCGATCATCTATAAGAAATCGCCGGAAGGACTTACCTTGGTTCAGAAGGGAATTGTTATGGTGGAAAAAGCATAAACGGTATGAAAGCAGTTAACTTTGGCATTGATCTCGGAACAACAAATTCTTTGATCGCAAAATACGAAAACGGACGGGTCGTATTGTTTAAAAATCCGGTGGGACATAAGGAAAGTTTGGCTTCTGTGGTTGCTTTCCGGAAAGACCGGATTTTGATTGGCGATAAAGCCCGCGAATATTTATTGAAAGATCCGGTCAATGTGTTTGGCAGTTTCAAACGCCGAATGGGCACGGACGATCTGTTTTATGTGGTCAATATCGACGAAAATGTCACACCCATCGAATTGTCCACCTACATCCTGAAAGAACTGAAGCAGTTTATCTATTCCGGGGAAAACGTGGACGCGGTCATTATTACCATTCCGGCTTCGTTCGATACCATGCAGGCGAATGCCACCCAAAAGGCCGGGAAACAAGCCGGATTTCAGGAAGTATTCCTTTTGCAGGAACCGATTGCTGCCGGTTTGGCTTATTTCAATGGCTGTAAAGACGAAAAAAGCGGCTATTGGTTGGTCTATGATTTGGGAGGCGGAACTTTTGATATTGCATTGATTGAAATCCGTGACGGAGAAATGAAAGTGAAAGACCACGAAGGAAACAATTTTTTGGGAGGAGTCGATTTTGATAACTTGCTGGTCGAACAATTGATTATTCCCCCAATTGCGGCGGAAACCCATATCGCGGATTTTTACGAACAACTGATGGTCAAACATGGGAAATACGAAAAACTCTATTACCAATTGCAGTATCAGGCCGAAGAAGCGAAAAAAGAATTATCCCGCCAACCGGCAGTCGAAATTGATTTTTCTACCGAAATAGACGGAAAAACGTATGATTTTCTTTTCACAATTACGGTTGAACAATTTAACGAGCTGATTGCGAATAAAGTACAGGAAACGATTAAAATGTTGCAAACCATTCTGGACCGGAATCATTTGCAAGTGCAGGATATCAATGAAATTATTTTGGTGGGAGGCAGCACCTTAATTCCTTACGTAAGAACGCAATTGAAAGAAAAGACCGGAATCCCGATTAATACCCATACGGATCCGATAACAGCCATTGCAACAGGCGCTGCATTTTATGCGGCCAATAAATATTATGAGCCTAAAAATCAAGAGATTGCATCCGAAACTATTACTGATTTATTGGACAAAATTGTGGATTCTGATTCAGGCAATCCACCGGTAGAAAAAGAGTATGCTACAAAGATTGATTTGGGTTACAACAAAATGAGTAAAGAGGAAGAAGAAGTCTTGTTGGTAAAAGTGAGCGGCTATTGCGAGCATTATTCGTACCGGATTATCCGTAGCGATGGCGGATTTGACACGGGACTTGTTCCGCTCCGGATGAAATTTACGGAATTTCTGCCTTTATTGCCCAATGTTGCCAACTTGTTCTATCTTAGGGTTTTTAATGAAAACAAGAACGAAATACCGGCTTTGGCTCAACAACTAACGATTACCCACGGGCAATACAGCATTTCCGGACAACCCTTACCCAAAGATATTTGCATTGAAATTGATGATAAAGAAAATAATACGACCAAATTGGAAGTCGTCTTTGAAAAAAACAGCGTTCTCCCGTTGAAAAAAACCTTATACAGGGAAATTTCAAAAACGATTTCGAAAGGCGCCGGCGACAGCATTATCATCAACATTTTGGAAGGTGACCGCTTTGCCCGCTCCATTTCAAACCTTTCGATCGGATGTATTGAAATTTCAGGCAAACAACTGACTTCCGATTTGATCAAAGGTTCGGATATTGAAATTCAGCTGTTTATGTCGGATAACCGCGAACTGACGGTTAAAACCTATTTGGTCATGACGCATCAGGAATTTAACAATGTATTTTCCATTTCGGAAAAACACATCAATATTTCCCGGCTCAAAGAGCAATTTGCCGTATTGGAAATGGAAATACGGAATACCTTGCGGCAATTTAATGCGGAAGGCAATGAGATATGGACTATTCAAACCGAAAATTTGTTGCATGAATTGGAAAATCATGCGAAAGACCTGTCGAAAATGAAAGAAAACGATGCCACCGACAAGCGTTATGTCATTGCAGAAGTGGTATCCAGAATATCGCAGGAATTTGATAAAGTCGGCGGATACGAACGCTTGGAAAGCCTTCAATCGGAATATTTGAGAAGTAAAGAATTGGTAGAACAATCGTTACCTTCGGCGGATATGGAAAAGGAAAACCTGAGTTCGAGGTACCGGAAAATGATTGACGGGGAAAGTCATATCTTGAAATCCCGGAATCCGGCTATTTTAAAACGGGCCACCGATTTGCTGAACGATTTATACGGCGATATTTTGTGGAATACCCACTCTCATGTTGTATCGCGATTTTACAGTTTTAAAAATTATCCGGCGGAAATGTATAAAAATTACAACATCGCCCAATCCATTTTTATCAAAGCCGAGAAAGCCATTGAAGAAGAACGTTTTTGGGATTTGAAACGGATGATAAATGAATTATATAGCCTGATGAAAATCAGTTGGTCTTCATTTGGCAATCGAAAAATCGAAAATTTCAAAGGAACAGGAATCAGCTAATGCAGTATCAGTCTATTATCCGGTTGTTGGAATATTGCAACATTGATAGCAATACGATGGATGCCGGCAAGATCCGGAAAATCTTGTCTGCCGAATTTGCAATTGCCGAAAACGGCATTATTTCCGTTGACGGCTTTGACTATACGAAAAATGATATTTTCCGGGAACTGGAACGGGACGATTTTGCCCGGCGATTGGAATACCATCAACTGATTTGGAAAAACAAAAGCCTCTTGGAATGCCTTGAAAAAAATACCGTTGATTTCAAAGAGGTATCTACCTGGTTTGATTTGAGATGGATGAAAGGATTTTCCAATTTTATATCTCCCTATTATGCAGAATCCTTTGATAAGGTGATGCGTAAATTCCTCCATCCGGTCGATTTTGGAGAAGCCAACCGGTGGTTCCGGATGTTCATTTTCATTGATAATGCAGAAGATGAAGACAAAGCGCTGAGCGGTATCCGTATTTTTGTTTCCGATTTTATCCGGATGGTGCGAAATGCGAATGATGTCACGTATGTGGATATCATTCCCGAATTGGAAGATTGGATTAATCAACCCGGCGCTTCCTTTCTAAATAGTTTTCCGGCATCGCTCTACAAATTGAAAGATGATTTAGTCAGTGCATTAATCAATCTCATCGTAATCATACAGCATACGAATAAAAATTTGAGTTATGAAATAA
Organism: Candidatus Symbiothrix sp.; assembly: GCA_031261295.1. Classification (GTDB taxonomy): domain Bacteria; phylum Bacteroidota; class Bacteroidia; order Bacteroidales; family Azobacteroidaceae; genus Azobacteroides. Next base: position 6,521 of record JAISKT010000385.1, read on the forward strand.
GTGGCCTGCTGTATGAATTAACCGGACTGAATCAGGAAACACAAGAACTAATCCAAAAAAATCATAAAATAGTAGAGGCAAACGCAGTAGGCCCCTCGAAAGGAGGAAAAGGCGGCTGCTCCATATCCGGGATTGGGATTGGGACGCTCATTTATATGATTCTTATAATATTGCGTATAAACACCTGTAGTCACCATTCTTCTACGCCTAATTTTGATTTTAGTCAATACAGTATTCCGTATGAAGAAAAGAAAATTACGGCCGATTTTTTTGAAGACCTCCGGACTACATACTCATTGGTAGATACCACTCAATTCGGAGAATTTGATCAAGAGATGGTAATTAACCGGAATATAACTTATTACATGACATTTGAGCGGTCGGATAAGGCTAAATCCATAACAATCCATATCATAAATAACGGAACGATGCCGGTGACATTCTACCTGAAAGATGCGGAAGGAATCTTATTTCCCTTTATGATTAGTCCGGATGAAAAAATCAAATTAAGCAGAGACAAAAATACATTGGATCTGCTGTTGTCCAACAAAGAAGAAATACCGTCTGTGATCAAGCCGCATCCGGTTTATATTTTCGATACTCCGCAATATACGACTCATGTAGTTGAATTAAAACGCAAAGAAGGTATTTTGTATTTGGATAAATTGGAGGATATTCCTTCGAAAGATGAAATCACGATGGAAATTTATTCAACGCTCAACGAACAGGGTAATGCTGTGAATTACCTGAAATTTTCAAATGCCCGGTGGGTTTCCTATTCGCAACCCGAATTGGGAAATTGATAATACCGAATTTTGCAGGCTGTGCCAAAATTGCTTAAGCTCCCTGCCAAACTAAAAAGCAAAAGGAGTTGTACCATGACAACTCCTTTTTAACATATACTATATAATTAATTTTCCGTATCGCTTACTACTGCAATTCTCCCGAAAAGTCAGCGCTAACATCTTTACCGGCTAAGCCATCGGCAAAACCCTTGTAAGCGTATTTGCGTGCATAATCTTTATCCCAGAGGCAAGGTGCATCATCGGGTAACCAGTTTTCATGTTCTTTGGCATTATCGGAAACGCACCAAACGGTAATTCCATAGCGTTGCGCTGCAGGTATATATTTCGTATAGGCATCCACTACATATTGATACAATTCGGCTTGTTGTGCAAATTGTTCCGGAGTTGGAGCGTCTGTACCCAGCTGGATATCCAATTCCGAAATTTTAATCAATTTATCGGATTGGGCCAGCTTTTGGAACATTTGATCAATCGCTTCTTTACTTGAATATCGTAGATCCAAGTGCATCTGTGTGCCGATACCGTCTATTTGAGCGCCTTTGCCCTCGATATATTTTACATATTCCAGCAAACCATTGAGTTTATTACCGGAAGCGCTTTCCAAACCGTAATCATTGATAAACAACTTATCCGTTGCATTACCGTATTGGCGGGCTAAATTGAAAGCCGTTACAGCATAATCTTTACCCAGATAATCAACCCAATAAAATTCGTCCGAAGCAGGTTCGGCAACGTTCAGTCCCGAACGGATTCCGCCTGTGTCATTCATCGGTTCGTTTACTACGTCCCAAGCATGTACGCTGTTTTTGTAATGACTTACCATTTGAGAAATCCAGCTTTCCAAAGCATCGCCAATCAATTGGGCTTTTTCTTCCGGTGTTTTTTCAATGATAACAGGACCTGCACGCAAAGCGGAGGAGGGTTGTGCCGCCGGTTTTTCCACTACTTTTACATCATCGACAAAATAAGTGACATCCGGAACCGTACCCAAATCAAATTGCAATGTTAGTGTTGTCGTGTTGGTAACATCCACAGAGATTAATTTCCAATCACTTGAAGTTGTAAACTCTCTTGCCGTACCTGTTCCGTCCCAATTCAACCACGGATATTCGTTTCCATCCATTCCACCGGGGAAAGAAATACGCCCTTTACCGGCCACATCCGACTTAATCATAAACGAGAAAGTATAGCTTCCTCCGGGAATTAATGTAATGGCATCGGCTGCGAACTGTAAATCCCAATCGTTAGTCGAAGAGGCGCTCGAAATGGCTTGCAAACCATAATCACCTGTATATTTGGCATCTGCAGAAACGGAAATTCCTGCGCCTGCGTTTAATGCCGACCAATTGGTCAAATCGCCACTTTCAAATCCGCCGTTTTCCACATAATTAACTTCAACGGGTGCAGCATCCAAATCCGTTACATTGATTGTATTAATATCTACATAATACACGCCCGGTACTTTTCCCACATCAAAGGCGATTTTTATGACATTAGCTACCGCTACTTGTTCATACGTTATTTGAGTCCAAGTGCCGCTGGTGCTGAACAATGCACCTCCACCATTCCAAGGATAGTTGTTATCCAAGCCTGCAAAAGACATCCGCCATTGTCCGGCATCTTCCGATTTCGTCCAAAAGGAAATACGATAGTGATGATCGATTACCGCCGGTATTTCCGGGCTGATTAATTGAGTATCCCATTCGTTTCCTGCCGTTATGACTTCAAAACGGATAGCCGGATCGCTACTGCTCAGTCCGGCGTTTGGTACAATGGTTATACCTCCGAGATTATTCCCGCCCCAACCGGTAAATGAACCATCCAATAATTTACTTACATCCAACAAGCTGGCGCCTGCTTCACCCGGCAGGATGGTCGGCGCTATCAAACCGTTCAGATAACCGGCATTATTGTTTTGATGCCAGGCCAATGTATGACCATATACGGACAAACCGGCTGCCTGTAATTTGGCTACCAAATCATCTACTTTCGTAAAATTGATTTCACCTTTGGAATTTACCATAGCGCCATGTTTCATGTCATAACCGATGGTAATTTCATTGAAGTTCTCATTGACGATATTTGCATACGTATTATCGGTCATATACAAATTCAAATCAATGCCTACTCCCAATATAAATTCGCTATAATTCTTCAACACTTCATAACGGGAAATTGCTTCCTGCAATTGCAAAGGCAGGTCTGCTGCTGCCGGATGCGTATATGGGTCGCCCCACTCCATTTTGTCGTCATAACAGGAATTAAGTCCGAAAATCAAGGTGAGCAACGAACAATAAAATAGTATTTTCTTTTTATTTAGTTTCATAATTGTAAATGTTTAATGTTATTCTTCATCAGGGAAATCGCTGAACGCGGGCGCTGTTGCCAGCGACACTACGCGAATATTGTCAAAATACACTTTTTCCGTAGCAGGTATCGCATCAAACACACCGGTAATACCCACATTGTCAAACCAAGGCCCTGCCTGTTTGTATGTTGCAGCAGCCATTTGCGCTATCACGTCTGCGACTGATTTATCTGCAAAATCCTCACTTAAACTGAACGGCAAAGTAATGGTAAACCACGCACCCGGGTTGACAAACGCCGCCTTGTCGTATTTTCCGCCAACATAAACAGGTTCATAAAGCATGCAATACCTGCTGTTTCCCCAACCGTCAGCCATTACCATACGGATAACGCCCGAATTCCATTCACCTTCCACATAAATATCCATTTGCACACCGCATTGGTCGGTAAGGGTAGAACCGGGGAAAAGAGCTGTTAATTTATCCATCACAGCGTTGGAATTTAACCAAAAACGTTGGTCGGTGTTGCCGGCAAGATTACCCTCTGCATTGAATACTTGATAACCTCCTTGCGATGCCGGTTTTGCATTTGCAGGAATAGTAGCCGTTAAAGGCGTATTATCGACACCCGAACCCCACGCATAATTTTGCACATCATCAAAATTATGTAACAAACCTTCTTTGAAATTGAAATTCGCAGGCGAATAAGCGCCCCCATTTGCACATTTTACAAAGATGGAGCCGCTTTTATTCACACCCGCAGGAACAATCACTTTTACCCATTTCCCATCTTCATCATCGGAAGTTATTCCTTCTGTAACCACTACTTGCGGATCTCCCGGAAAAGTAATTGTATCTGTTAATTGCAAGCCGGTTCCTGTAATCGTAATTTCGTCGCCTGCTGCGGGCATGGTGTGCGAAATGTCAGTAATGGAGGGTTTGCCTGCACGAATTTCCAAAGGAAAATAATATTTCTGCGCTCCTTTTACAAAGCAAATAGTGTTGCGAATATCATCGGGTACGTCAAGCGTAGGTACTTTACTCGAAATTTGGACTATCATCGAATTGTCAGAAAGAAACACGGGATTAAAAACACATTCAAAACCATTGACCAATACTTTTGTAACCCCTACAAAACCCCTACCTTCGAGGCGAATAGTTTGTCCCAAACGGACAAAATTGCCGTAGGGTGTCAAATCTCTGTCGAACACCTTATTTTTGTCTTGTGCATCTTCCAAAAATACCTTGGTAATTGTAACGGGTGTATTGTTTTCTTCGCTGTCGTCCTTGCAAGCATTGAAAAACAATGCAGAAACAGACAAGCCGAAGAAGAACAATAGCGTCCCAAGTTTTTTATAATTTATATTTTTCATTATAATTGCTATTTAAAGTTAATTAAACAAATCAGTTATTCGTTCTTCTGTAAATTCATAAGGCACAGGCGGATATTTTTCCTTGTCCAATTTTGGATTTTTTAGAATATCCGATTCAGGAAGAGGCAACATAAGCGTTGCCGGTGTGACTGTTCCCACTGATTGCGGTTGAGGGTCACGGGATGAGTCTTCGCGCAGGTTATATGGTGCATCGAACAAAAATGTAGGTGGCAGTTCTCTGCTTTGTGAGTTAAGCCCATTGACTACTTCCTGTTGTTGATAGTATGAGCGGGCTAACAGGTAGTACCAGTAACGTCCTTCCAAACAAAATTCTACACGGCGTTCGTGGCGCAGGGCTTCGTAATCAATGCTTGATTTGGGAAGGATTTCTGCACGTTTACGTACGGCATTGAAATATTCCAATGCCTTGGTATCACTTGTACTTGCATTATTCCCTAATACTGCATCGGCATAGTTCAGCAGCACCTCTGCATAGCGCAGCAGATAATTATCAAATCCCGAATTACGAATGTTAATGGCAGGATTATCCTTTGCATTTCCCGTAACACCCTTTTTTACCCACAAACAACTGTTACCGGGACTGTGTTGTTCATCGTTATATCCGCCATCGGCTGAATTACCGATAAGCAATCCGCCTTCTACCGTATTGAGTTCGGGATAAAAATCGCCATAGCCCATCCACGTTGCTTTACGGCGGATGACATCAGTCGGTTCATATTCTGTCAGCATATCGTATGTAACATTTGTCCATTGCCCCCATGATTCGCCACCTGAAGCAACAGGAATTCCTGCTAAATAGGAAACTTGCGAATTGGTAAGTCCATAATAACCTGCTGCATAATCATTACCATTCACACCCGGCACCCATTGGAACGCAAACATGGATTCGGAATTGTTATTGTTTTCTATTTTGAACAAATCAGAGTAATCGTCCATTAATTTGAAAACGCCACTATTGATTACTTTTTCGGCTGCTTTTTTAGCCAGTTCCAAATATTCCGCATCGCGTGTACCCACATTGGGATTTGCACCAAAAGCAGATGCTTTGAATCCCGAAAAATCCAGATAAAAACGCGATAGCATTCCGAAGGCGCTATAACGGTTTACACGCCCCACTGCGCTCGAAGTTTCGGGCAGGTATTTTGCAGCAAATTCCATATCGCGTATGGCAAATTCAAACACATCTTGTTTAGGATTGGTTTCAATGATAGGGTTATTTACGAGTGGCGTTGGGTCAGCCGAAATAATGGCATCACCCCAAACTGAAGCCAAAAACCAATATGCCAATCCGCGCATAAAACGGGCTTCGGCGATAGATTGTGTTTTCTCTGTTGCATCGGCATCAATGGAATTAACCGTAATAATTACCTTGTTCGAAGACTGTACCACATTATACAGGGCACCCCAAGCAGGTCCCAAAGTAGGCGTTGACTTCGTAAAAGTAAAATGAGCAAAATCGCCAAAATACGATGCGTTGTGCTCCATATTGTAAGGCATTCCATCTCCAATTGCAAGAATAAAGTTATTATTAAAATCGTACCAAACATTATTATATAAGGGCGATATAAGTGCCTCAAGATTATCTTCTGACAAGGCATCGCTTGTAATAATATCGTTCGATTTAATATCTAAAAAATCACTGCAAGCACACAACGTTAAAGTGCTTGTAAGGATGATTGATAAAATTATCTTTTTCATATTTTATTTAAAATTTAGAATGTAATATTAGCTCCAATAGTATAAATACGTGGCGAAGGATAACGTCCCGTATCAACACCGGTCAATCCGCCTGATATGCCAATTTCGGGGTCGAAACCGCGATATTTGGTAAAGGTATAGAGGTTTTGCAAATTGGCATACAATTTCACATTGCCTATTCCTCCCTTTTGCAACCATTGTTTCGGAAAATTGTATCCGAGCGAAATGTTTTGAATGCGCAAGTAGGAACCGTCTTCCACAAACCTATCCGAAAATTCAGTGTTGTGCATAGAAGATGCTCTACCCTGTGCCATACGAGATGCAAATGGGTCACCACCAACAATTTTAACATTCCGATAATCATTTGGTAAATTTGGGTCAATCAGTTCCAATTTTGCATAATCCAATGCTTCTACAAATAAATTGGAATTGTTGTAATATGGATTATCCATATATCTTCTTGGGTAATTGACTATATCATTCCCATACATCCCAACAAGTTGAATGCCTAAATCCCATTTTTTATAAGTAAAATTATTGTTAATGCCGTATGAAAATTTGGGTTCAGGATTTCCAATAAATGTTTTATCGGAAGCATTAATCTCACCATTACCGTCGCGGTCGCGATATATATAGTCACCTATCCATACTCCCTCTTTTTCATCAATAGGCAGCAAACCATTGGCATTAGTAGTAACAGGCGTACGCACAACCTCGCCTTTATCGTTTATCCGGTACAAATCCGTTGCTTTCTCAAAACGCCCAATGACTTCATAACCAAAGAATTGTCCGATAGGCTGACCGACAACAGTACGATTCACAACAGTAGTTCCACTTTCGCCCCATACATAATCAGTAGCAGAACGGTTGTCATCGCCGGTAGCAGTATTCAGCGAACGCACCTTATTTCTGTTCAAAGAAAATACAAAATTTGTGTTCCATTGGAAGTTTTTCGATTCTATATTCACTGTATTCAGCGTAATTTCAAGACCTTTGTTTTCCAACGAGCCTAAATTTACCCAGGGAGGCCCTGCTGCTCCGGCTCCTGATGTACCAACAAATGCCGGCAAAGATGCTTCCATTAGCAGATTGTTTGTCCGTTTGAGGTAAAAATCAACAATAAAGTCAAGGCGATTGTGCAGCAAACTCAAATCAAATCCTATATTTGCCGAATTAGTGCTTTCCCACACTAAATCTTCGTTGGGTGTATTTACAGGTCGTAATCCTCCACTCCAAGGCGAAAGAACCGTTTGATAAACAGGCAACCAAGCATTGTTATTGGGAATGTTTTGGTTACCTACCAAACCCCAACCAACACGCAGTTTCAAATTGTTGATAGCAGGATTATCATTCAAAAAGCTTTCTTCGGAAACTCGCCACGCCAAAGCGGCTGAGGGAAACCAACCCCAGCGGTTTTTCGGCGCAAATTTGGATGAACCATCACGGCGCAAAGTCGTAGTCAGTAAGTAGCGGTCGTTATAGGAATAATACAGACGTCCAAAATACGACAACAAAGAATTTGCACCCGTGCGACCGGTAGTGCTTTCGATTTTAGTACCCATAGCCAAGTCGGTGGCTCCGTTGGTTGGCAGCCCGCTACGAGTCCCCGACAGATTGTCCCAAGTAGATTTGGACATTTCGTGCCCGAGCATTGCCTTGACTTCATGTACGTCAAATTTTTGGTCGTAAGTTAGAATATTGCGCCAACTGTAATATACATTATACTGTTTCGTATCGGTTTTTTCGCTTACATCCCTGAAATCCCACGATGCTATGTGGTAGGTAGGAGTAAAAAGATAATTGTTGTAAAAATTCAAATCAAAAGAAAACTCCGTTCTGTACGACAATCCCTTAAGTAGTTTATCAGGTGCAATTTCTACAAAAGTATTTGCCCTTGCACCCGAATTATATTGATGGTTGTCAATTATTGATGCTCTGGCAATAGGATTAGACGGCATAGAAGAACCTTCCGGCGCCCCATAAGTTCCGTCTGCATTATGTATAGGAACATCCGGCGTAGAACGTATCGCCATGAGTATCAACGATTCATCGGAAACGGTCAGTTTCTGATTGGTATTGGAAAATCCAAAATTAATACCTGCCCGTAGCCATTCTTTTGCTTGCGCATCAAAACTGCCGGACAAACTTAATCGACGGAAACCGGAACCTTCGGCAATACCATCCTGATTGGAATAACCGGCTCCCAAATTATAAGTGCTATTTTCCGAACCTCCCGAAATGGAGAGATTATGATTTTGCATCATGGCTGTATTAAACAATTCGTTTTGCCAATCCGTCCCCTTTCCTAACAAATCAGGGCGTACAAAATTATTATTTGGACGAACCTGTCCATATTCCGCCTTGACGGTACGAATTTCTGCATATTGCTGTAAATTCAACACGTCCAAATGTTTGGGCAGTTGTTGCCAACCTACATATCCATTGTAAGTTACAATGGCTTCGCCCTTTTTACCACGTTTGGTATTGATAATAATCACACCGTTAGATGCCTGTGCCCCATAAATAGCCGTTGCCGAAGCATCTTTCAAAATATCCATTGAAACAATGTCGGCAGGGTTTATCGTAGCCAACGGATTGGTTTCGGCGCCTGCATTGAGAGATCGTTGAATAATAACACCATCAATCACAAAAATCGGCTCGGTAGAGGCATTCAAAGAGTTAATACCACGAATACGAATAGAAGTACTCGCACCGGGCGCACCCGAATTTTGTTGTACCTGCACCCCTGCAGCACGTCCTGCCAGCACTTGATCAATAGAGGTAGAAACAGATTTGGAAATAGCATCGGAGTTTATGGATGCTACCGAACCGGTCAAATCCTTCCGCTTCATCGTACCGTAACCAACGACTACCACTTCGTCCAATGTTTTTGAATCTTCCAAAAGTGTTACATCAATTGTCCGGCGACTCCCGACGGTGATTTCCTGATCGAGATAGCCCAAATAACTGAAAACCAAAACTGCATTGTTATTCGGAACCGAAACGGAATAATTTCCGTCAAAATCGGTAACTGTTCCTGTAGCAGTTCCCTTGACAGTTACAGTTGCACCCGGCAATGTTTCGCCGCTTTTATCCCGGACTGAGCCATTTACGGACACATTCTGTGCCGCAAGTCCGAGCGGGATAAAAAGAAATAAGATTAAAAACTTGATTAATTTTGAATTAATGATGTTTTTCATAATGACTAATTAAAAAGGATTACATTTGTACAAAGATAGATTTAAGTAGTCAACAAGTTTTCCAAATGATGTTACATGAAATACTTTGGCTGTAACAGATATTTATTCGTCCGTTACATTTTCACAAAACAGATGTCAAATAAAAAGAAAAAGATAATTATAACTATCTTATATAGATGAAATAACGAATAATAATTATAAATGCAATTGTATGAAAAAATTATTATCCGGCTCAATTTCAAAATAAATATGTAAATTTGCATAAGTATTTCTTTTTTACAAAGATTATGGAAGAAAAAACATTAGACATAGAAACAAAAAACAAGATAGGTTTTGTAACATTCATTATTGAAAAATTTGCTTCGGCTTATAAGATGAACCGGAGAGAGGCTTATGTATATTTGAAAAAATATGGTGGATTAGATTATATTTTCGAGTGTTGGTGGGCATTACATATTGACAACCCATTTTGGGCATTAAGAGATATTTACAAAGTTTGTCGCAGTAATGGGGGATATCGTTAAAT
>JAISKT010000016.1 GCA_031261295.1 Candidatus Symbiothrix sp.
TAAAAATATTAGGGATGACTTCGCAGCCACCCCTAACCCATTTAACCAAAACCTTAACTATGAAAAAATTTTACGTTTTTCGATTACAAAGGTAAGGACTTTTTTTATACTACCAAATATTTATCAAAGAAATTTCATTATTTTATGGTTAAATAATGTTAATGGGCTGAAAAATCAATTTTTAATACACTAAATAAACATGACGAAAGCAAAAGAAACGGACTTTAAATCCGTGACTACTAATGAAGTAAAGAAGATTTTTATTGAAACCTACGGTTGCCAGATGAATGTGGCCGACAGCGAGGTGGTAGCGTCCATTATGCAGATGGATGGTTTCGAACCGACGGAAATTATTCAGGAAGCCGATTTAATTTTGGTGAATACCTGTTCGGTTCGGGACAATGCCGAGCAAAAAGTGTTGTCGCGCTTGCAATATTTCCAATCGTTGAAACGGAAAAAGAAAAATCTGATTGTCGGCGTACTGGGTTGCATGGCCGAACGGGTAAAAGACGAATTGATCCGGGAACATCATGCCGATTTGGTGGTCGGGCCGGATTCGTACCTGGATTTGCCACACCTGATTGGGACGGTCGAAAGGGGAGAAAAAGCCATTAATGTGGAATTATCGACTACTGAAACCTACAAGGATGTCATTCCTTTAAAATTGTCGGGCGTCAAAATTTCCGGTTTCATCTCCATCATGCGGGGATGCAACAATTTTTGTTCCTATTGCATTGTGCCTTACACGCGGGGACGGGAACGGAGCCGCGAGCCGGAAAGCATCTTGAATGAATTACGGGTTTTGCGGGAGCAGGGATACAAGGAAGTCACTCTTTTGGGGCAAAATGTAAATTCGTACTTGTATAAGAATGAAGAAAATGAAAGAAATGAAGGAAATGAAGGAAATGAAGGAAATGAAGGAAATGAAGGAAATGAAGGAATAGTTGATTTTCCCCGGTTGTTGGAATTGGCGGCGTTGGAAGCGCCGGATATGCGCATTCGTTTTACGACTTCGCACCCGAAAGATATGAGCGACGCCACCTTGGAAATGATTGCCAAATACGATAATATCTGCAAACAAATCCATTTGCCGGCGCAATCGGGAAGTTCGAAAATTCTGAAAGCCATGAACCGGAAATATACCCGCGAATGGTATTTAGACCGGATTGCAGCTATTCGAAGAATTGTTCCGGAGGCGAGCATTTCCACGGATTTGTTTTGCGGGTTTCACTCCGAAACGGAAGAAGACCACCGGGAAACGCTTTCTTTGATGCGCGAAGTGGGCTTCGATTCGGCGTTCATGTTCAAATATTCGGAACGCCCGGGAACGTATGCTTCCCGACACCTGCCGGACGATGTGCCCGAAGAAACAAAAATCAAACGCTTGGAAGAAATCATCGCTTTGCAATTGGAATTGTCCCTCCTGCGAAACCGGGAAGATATCGGCAAAACAGTAGAAGTGTTGGTCGAAGGATTTTCCAAACGTTCCCGCGAACAATTATTCGGGAGAAATTCGCAAAACAAAGTAGTGATTTTTGACAAACAGCACTACCGCGTGGGCGATAAAGTGCTGGTAAACATCCGGGAAGCTACTTCGGCTACGCTATTCGGAGAACCGGTATCCTCTTGAAAACGAATCGATACATAGTATGGTTTCTTTTTCTTTCCATCTCTTGGAAGGGATATTCTCAACAAACGATTGATATTCATCACGATATCGACGGATTCAGAATATCCCTCTCTTTAGTCGCCTTGTTTACGGCAGGTGCGGAAGACCGGAACGGATTGCGTTGGGGATTGGGGGTGACTTTATCCCAAACCGTTGATAATTGGACTTTTTCCGTAGGAGCCGATGCCTACAAAGCCCGGCAAGCCTTCGATTGGGGAACCGGTTATGCAGGCGTGAAATTCGATACCGGCAATTATGGGGCCACTTACTATTTGACAAAACATTATCAGGGCGACCGGCAGGTATCGGGCATTACCAACATCCATTTAAGGGATTTTCAAATCCGTTTTGAAGACGACATCCTGGCCTATCCGTTTGTCGGATTCAAAATTTACGACCGTTACCGTTCGGCGGCGATGGAAATTCAATACAAGGGATTTATGCTGGGAACCAATGTTTATACCACAGATATTGATGGACTTACAGATTTTTCCGTTCACAACAGCAAAGGTGTTTACAAAACCGGCCAGCAGATTTCTTCGCCTGTTTATGTCGGTTACGAAAATCATGATTTGCTGTTGCGGTTGGGTCTTAACAGTAAAGCCGGCGGATTTGCCGGGCAAAATTTCTGGCACCGGTATCTTTTTCAAACGCCTGATTTTCAAACCGGTAATTACAACAACCTGTTTTTGCAAGTGGGTGTTGATAAACCCTATACAATGTACTAATATGAAAAAAATAGTAACCGTTCTTTTTTTGTGCCTGTTTTTGGTTTCGTGCGGTATGCATCCGAAAAATTTCACTTATACATATAATAAGGAAGATACGGGTTTGAGCCGGTTAATAGATATAGACGGGTATTATGTTTCCGAACGCGGATGCGATTCTACTTTTTATTCTATCTACCGCTTTTATCCCGACGGATTATTTGCAATTGCAACGGCAAGCGAGATAAGTCCGGAATTAGCCGGCTGTTTTGAAAACGGGAATCATAATACGTTCTGTACATACATTTTACAGGGAATTTACGTATTGGAAGGAGATAGGATACGGACGCAAGTTGTCTGGCCTGTCGGCAACGGATGCACCGTATTCCGGGATTACCGCATTTTACCGGATGGACGGATTGTGAATATAAGTGATTATGTACAAGCGGAATATTCCAATCTGGCTTATCTGAAAAATTATCCTTCGTTTGACGAAAATCCGTGCGGGAAAGCCGCCTTATTTTACAAAGAAGAAAAAAAGGGAAGAAAATAAATCATTTTCATAAAAAAATAGTGATAAACAGGCTGATTTTCATAAATTATTTCTAAATTTGCACGCACTTTAGGATTGAAGTGTTTTGTGTTAAAATTAAGGCTAAAAAGGTATAAATACGAATGAAAAAGAAACGGAAACTTTCACCTATTACATTTTTCAATTCAAGAGTAACAGCTACTATCAGTATAGCCTTGGTTCTTTTCCTGTTAGGATTAATTATTTTGCTATCGTTGTTCACCGCCAATTTTTCCAATTATCTAAAAGAAACCTTGTCGTTTGATATTGTTTTACAGGATAATACGAGTAAAGAGCATATCTTAAAATTGCAAAAGGCATTGAACGAGGCGCCTTTTACGAAATCGACAAAATATGTGTCAAAGGAAGAAGCCATCCGGCAATTGGCCGTTGAATTGGGACAAAATCCGGAAGATTTCCTGGGGTTCAATCCCCTACCCGATTTGATCAATGTGCATTTGAATTCGCAATACGCCAACTTAGATAGCCTGAAAACAATAGAAGCCCGGGTTTTGACGCTTTCCGGCAAGATTAAAGAAACAGAATACCGCGAAGATTTTGTACAGATGCTCAACGAAAATATCACCCATATCGGTCTTATCTTGTTGATAATCGCGGTCGTATTATTATTTATTTCGTTTGCTTTAATCAACAATACCATCCGGTTGATTGTCTATTCCAAACGGTTTATCATCCATACCATGCAATTGGTGGGAGCCAAAAAGGGATTTATCCGCAAACCGTTTGTCACCGCCAACATCCTGTGCGGGATTGTTGCGGCGCTGATTGCCAACGGCTTGTTGTATTGGCTGATTTATTATGCCCAAACCACCCTGCCCGACATCGACTTGCTGCTGACCGGATATTCCCTGTGGATCGTTTTCGGAAGTGTATTGCTGCTGGGCATCCTGATTTCGGGAGTTGCCACCTATTTTGCTGTAAACAAATACATAAGCGCAGATATAGACGAACTTTATAAAATGTAATCAGATAAAAAATGGATAAAAAACAATTTGCATTCGGCAAGGAAAATTTCATACTGTTGGCCATTTCCGTACTGATAATTATTATCGGATTTTTATTGGTATCGGGAGGAAAAACGACAGAAGAAACCGGATTTGATCCAAGTATATTCAATGCGCGGCGATTATTGGTTGCTCCGATTGTCATCATGATTGGTTTCGGATCGGTGATTTATGCCATATTGAAAAAACCTAAAGAATAAGAAATGAATTGGTTAGAAACGATTATTATCGCCATTGTCGAAGGATTGACGGAGTTTCTCCCGGTGTCGAGTACGGGACACATGATTATCGCCGAAAGCCTGCTGGGAGTTGAACCCACCGAATTTGTCAAGGCATTTACCGTGATTATCCAATTCGGAGCCATATTATCCGTTGTGGTATTATATTGGAAGCGGTTTTTCCAAAGTTGGGATTTCTATTGGAAGTTGTTCATCGCATTCCTGCCCGCCGCTGTTTTGGGACTTTTATTCAGTGATAAAATAGATGAATTGCTTGAAAGCGTTACAGTAGTGGCTATTATGCTTATCCTGGGTGGTATTTTCATGATCTTCGTAGATAAAATATTTGAAAAAACGGATAAAAATCAAACGATTAGCCCTAAAAAAGCGTTTATAATAGGATTGTGTCAGTGTATCAGCATGATTCCGGGTGTATCACGTTCCATGGCAACCATCGTAGGAGGTATGTCGCAAAAACTGACACGGAAAAACGCTGCCGAGTTTTCTTTCTTTCTGGCTGTTCCCACGATGTTTGCGGCTTCCGCTTACAAACTGTACAAATTAGTGGCGAACCCCGAAAGCCTGAACGTTTTGAAAGACAATCTGAGCGTATTGATCGTAGGAAATATCGTGGCATTTGCCGTGGCCATATTGGCTATCAAGTTCTTTATCGACTTTGTAAGCAAATATGGATTCAAAGCATTCGGATATTACCGCATTGTCGTAGGAGGCGCTTTGCTGGTATTGATTTTCCTGGGTTATGATTTAAATATCCTGTAATGAATTTTCAAGAAGGAGAAATTTTATACTTTAATAAACCTTTGCACTGGACCTCTTTTGATTTGGTGAACAAAGTCAGGTATCGGATTTCCCGTTTCCTGAATGTAAAAAAGATAAAAGTCGGTCACGCCGGCACCTTGGATCCGCTCGCTACGGGAGTGATGATTGTCTGTGTCGGAAAAGCGACCAAACGAATCGAAGAATTTCAATACCAAACCAAAGAATATGTTGCTACACTCCGCGTGGGCGCGACAACACCTTCTTTTGATTTGGAAACAGAAATAGACGGAACATACGAAACAGCGCATATTACCAAAGAATTGGCGGAACAAGTGTTGGCGCAATTCGTGGGTAGTATCGAACAGATTCCGCCGGCTTTTTCCGCTTGTAAAGTCAAGGGCGACCGGGCTTATCAATTGGCGCGGAAAGGATTGGAAGTGGAATTGCAGCCGAAAACGCTGGTGATTGATGAAATCGAATTGCTGTCGTGGCAGCCGGAAGAACTGAAAATCCGGGTGGTTTGCAGCAAAGGAACGTACATCCGGGCATTGGCCCGCGACATTGGAAAGGCATTGAATTCAGGAGCGCATCTAATGGCTTTGGAACGCACACGGATAGGTAATATTACCTTAGATAAATGTTTAAAAATAGATGAATTGGATCAATTCATAACTCATAATTCATAATTCATAATTCAACATGAAACTCTCTCAATTTAAGTTTAATCTTCCTCCGGAATTAATTGCTTCACATCCTGCAAAAAACAGGGATGAAGCGAAGTTAATGGTTGTCCATAACAAAACAGGAGAAATCGAACATAAAATTTTCAAGGACATACTGGAATATTTTGACGATAAAGACACATTTATTTTCAACGATACCCTCGTTTTCCCGGCCCGTTTATATGGAAACAAAGAAAAAACAGGCGCCCGGATCGAAGTATTCCTGTTGCGTGAGTTAAACGAAGAATTGCGTTTGTGGGACGTGTTGGTCGATCCGGCCCGTAAAATACGGATTGGCAACAAGTTGTACTTTGGAGACGACGACTCGATGGTGGCCGAAGTCATTGACAATACCACTTCCCGCGGCCGCACGTTGCGCTTCCTGTACGACGGGCCGCACGACGAATTCAAATCTACCTTGTATGCTTTGGGAGAAATGCCGATTCCCAATTATATCCAAAGGCCTGTAGAGCCGGAAGATACCGACCGGTACCAAACGATTTTCGCCAAGAACGAAGGGGCAGTGATTGCACCCGCCGCCGGTTTGCATTTCAGCCGCGAATTGATGAAACGCTTGGAAATAAAAGGATGCGAATTTTCGTATGTCACCGTCCATTCAGGATTGGGAAACTTCCGTGAAATCGATGTGGAAGATTTGACGAAACACAAAATGGATTCCGAGCAAGCCATCATCAACTCGGAAGCCGTGCAAATTGTCAACAAAGCCAAAGATACCAACAAGCAAATTTGCGCTGTGGGAACCTCCGTTCTCCGCGCCATCGAAAGCACGGTAACGACCGGTGGCCATTTGAAAGAATTCGACGGCTGGACAAATAAATTTATTTTCCCGCCCTACGATTTTTCCGTAGCGACCCGGTTGATCACCAATTTTCATTTACCGTTATCGACCATGTTGATGCAAACCGCTGCTTTTGGCGGCTACGAGTTGACCATGGAAGCTTATACACAAGCCATTGCCCAAAAATATCATTTTGGAGCTTACGGCGACGCCATGCTTATTGTATGACCGCTTACTTGGCTTTAGGTACGAATCTGGGCGATAAAAACTTGAATTTACTTATAGCTATCGCGTTAATAGCCGAGAAGATAGGAATCTTTTCGGCTATTTCTTCCATATATCATACCGAACCCTGGGGATTTGAATCCCCTCATTCGTTCCTGAACATGGTGGTGAAAGTAGATACGCCATTGCTTCCCCTCGAATTGCTCCGGGCGACTCAGGAAATAGAAAAAGAAATGGGCCGCACCCAAAAAACAACTTCTGCTTACCAAGACCGGATCATCGACATCGACATTATTCTCTACGACGACCTGACGTTTGAATCCGAGGAGCTGACACTCCCCCACCCGCTCTACAAGCAAAGGCCGTTTGTGCTGGAGCCGCTAAAAGAAATCTACCAAAAAGGTTGACGAAAGAGTTGTTGCCGGTTTTTTAAAGGTCTTAAGGTACTTAAGCCCCTTAAGATTCTTAAGATTCTTAAAGCTAATTTCAATCATTTGGTTATTTTTTAGGGTAAATAGCAAGAGAATTGCGTTTCTTAATCTTCTAATAGAAAAAACTTGAATAAGAAACACAATCCCCTGCAAATTAAACAACTGCTACTGATATCATACCCATATCACAGCGGCCGCATGCACAGCACGTTAGCGTATTGTTCGCCGGTCCAGGCTTGCCACTCGCCTTTCGAGGTCGCTCTCGTCATAGCTGAATCTCCATCTTTGGCGTTGTTCCAGACCATCCCATTGCCCAAGGCATTATAAAATAAAGGAGCAGACCAGCTTTGGTTTATCGAAGATTTCGTGTAGCCTTCAGGGCATGTGGCTTGTGATTTTGCTTGGATCCAGGTCCACGGACCACGTATATAGCAGTATTGACCATTTATAAAGCCAGTGCAAGGTTCCTTAACTGTTACGCGAAACGTAACTGTACTCTCTTCATATCCGATAAACTGTATCGATATATCAGAGTACGAACCCACTGAACCGAAAGTAAGCGTATGTTCAACCGGATCGTACCCAACCACAGCGGGATTTGAACTTATCACGTCCAAATCGTCCCAAGCTAAGTCAGCATACTCCGGCACAGTGGTCGGCAAAGACAGTACAATCGGGAAGCCCTCTTGATATAAGGCTATGTCGGCAGGTTTTGTGAGTTTCGGATAAACCCGAACGGCTATCTGTTTATCGATATCGGTTCCATCCGTAGTCACAGCAGTAATAGCGGTTTCACCAATGGTTGAGCCTTCCACTGTCCAACTGTCGCCCGAACCGGCAATTGCGGCTATTGATTGCTCACCACTTGTCCATTCCAAAGTCTTACGGGTAGCATTATCCGGTTCGACCGTAGCAGTCAGCAATGTTGCCGGATTGCCGATCGTTATCCGCAGGGGATTGGGATTGGTAATAGTCACATCTGTTACCGGTTCATAGTCAACAGTGATACTTGCATCTTCCGAGTGGTTTCCATCCAAACCGGTAGCACGCACAACCGTTGTCCCTTTCTTGGCGGCCGTAAAAGCGTAGGAGGTCGGCGTCTTAGTAATATTACTGATATTATCAGCGCCGGAAACGACTTTCCAGGAAACATACGGCAAGCTAACCGCTGCACCCCCATTAAAGTTACTTGCTACAATCGTTGTTCCGGTCTCCCAGCGATCCACATTTTGTGCAGCCGGAGTCAAAACAAAAGATTCGACCGGATTGTCAACTTCCAATGTGCCGGAGGTATCGTTGGTCTGCCATTTACTTCCGTCCCAAGCATACACACCGGCTTCCAAACCACCGGTTCCATCTGCGTAAACAAGTAAACCTGTTGCAGGATTGGGAATAGTCGTGTCATCGTCTTCGGCTGTCAAAGGAACCCGCGGCAGCAATAATCCCAAATTACCGTCGATCCCGCTATTCAAATCCAACACAGCCGACGATTCCGGCTCTGCCACATTCGTACCAATCACAACTTGCGCCTTCAAACCGGTGGTCATTACCAACAGCAGCGAAAGCATAAAATACATTCTTTTGTTCATTGTCTTCATTTTATTCATTTTTTTCATTCTCAAAACCCAATATACAGTTTCCATTCACCGTTCCAGTAATACACTCCATGCCGTAGTTCACCATCAAGGTTGCACACCAACATCCCTGGCGCCGGTGTTGTCAACAGGGAAGAAGTATTATCAATAGTATCCAATTTGACTTGCGGAAGTAATAAACCTGCATTATTGCTTCGCAATTCCAATACAGCCGACGGGTGAGGTTCATCGCCGGCGCCAATCAACACTTGTGCTTGCGCACTTGCTGCACTCAAACCGATGAGCAGCAGCATCCAAAAAACAATTTTCTTCATTATTATTTTTATTAAGTTTATAATCTGATAATAGGTACAGGCAACGTTGCCTGTACCCGGAGTGATGGGCGGACGTGTTCAACGATCAAAAAATGAGAGGGAAAAACCATTGAACCACTACGCCCGCCAATTTCCTATGACTTGTTCTGCATGTTTGTAGAATTTATGCCTCCAAGTCCCCGGGAAGCGATTATTTAAAATAAAAAAACGTGGGACTAATAACTTTATCTGTTGTCTGAGGTTCTCTACTACCCATGAGTACAAATAAGTTATGCCCACGCATCCAACGTGAGTGTTTACTAACTTATTCTTGTACTCATTGAAATTGTAGAGATTTCAGACAACAAGAATAAAAGCTAACGCTTTTTCTATTAATGAATTATATCTTTATAAAATACTTTCTATTTTGTTATAAACCTTTTTTTTGTTTATTTAATGGGCAAAAGTAGTTGTTTTTTTTATATAAACAAAGGAATTATCAAATTTTAACTTGAATCTGCATTTGAAGTCCTCTGTTGATAAAGTGACGAAGTCACGAGATGTACCAATGCCCGGCATGAAATGGCATGAGTTCGATTTTATACCAGTTTGTGGATAACTAATCCCGAACGTAATTTCGGTTCAAACCAGGTCGTTTTGGGCGGCATGATATTACCGGTGTCGGCAATGTCGATCAATTGTTTCATCGAAACAGGATACAAAGCCAAAGCCGCAATCATTTCGCCGCTGTCCACTCTCCGTTTCAGTTCTTCCAAACCGCGCAAACCGCCTACAAAGTCGATTCGTTTGTCGGTACGCAGGTCTTTCATTCCCAGAATTTTATCCAAGATTAAGTTGGAAGAAATGGTAACATCCAGTACGCCAATCGGATCATTATCATCGTAAGTTCCCGGTTTGGCATCCAACGAATACCAATGACCGTCATTCAGATACAGGGAAAAATTATGCAATCCTTCGGGATGATAAATTTCGGGTCCTCTATCTACGATATAAAAATCAGCATTAAGCGCATCTAAAAATTCGGCCGGAGTCAGTCCGTTCAAATCTTTCACAACGCGGTTGTAATCCATGATTTTCAATTGATTGTCAGGGAAACAAACCGCCATGAAATAATTGTATTCTTCTTTTCCGGTGTGATGCGGATTTTGCCGGGCTTTTTCAGCGCCGACCAGCGCCGCTGCCGCCGAACGGTGATGACCGTCTGCAATATACAAAGCAGGCATTTCAGCAAAAAGCGCCGTAATTTCTTTTATCACAGCCTCATCGCCGATCACCCAAAAATGATGGCCGATGTTGTCGGAAGAAACGAAATCGTATTCGGGAGTCTTCGCAACTACTTCTTTGATAATCTGATCCAACCGGGCATTTTCGGGATAAGCAAAGAAAACCGGTTCGATGTTGGCATTGTTGATGCGAACATGTTTCATGCGGTCTTCTTCCTTGTCTTTCCGGGTCAGTTCATGTTTTTTGATTACTCCGGTCAAATAATCATCTACATACGAACCCACTACCAAACCGTATTGCGTGCGGCCGTTCATGGTTTGTGCATAGACATAATAATTTTCCTTGTCGTCTTGCACCAACCAGCCTTTTTCCTGGAAATTTTTGAAATTTTCAGCGGCTTTTTCATACACATCCGCATCATGTTCATCTTTTCCTACCGGAAAATCAATTTCCGGTTTGATGATGTGATACAAGGATTTTTCGTTTCCTTTGGCTTCTTCACGCGCTTCTTCCGAGCTTAACACGTCGTAAGGACGTGAGGCTACTTCTTCAACGTATTTTTTCGGGGGACGAATTCCCCTGAAGGGTTTAATTACTGCCATAATAGTATAGTTTAAAATTGAGCCGTAAAATTACAACAATATTTGGAAGGTACAAAATTTTTGATATTGATAAAATTATGCAAATTCAACTATTTTTATTAAAAATAATTTGTAGTTCATTCTCTTTTATTAACTTTGCAGCAATTCTGAAAATCAAAGCGTTGATAGACAGAAGGACTTGATTAGATTAACGAAAGCGTTTAAAAATATTACTTTGCTTTAGAAAATCCCCAATTTTCAGATTGCACAAAGTAGTAGGCAACAAACGCTCGCGTTTTTATTGGTATGTAAATTGTTTTATATACAGTAAGGGCGCGGGACTGTTGTTTATATTTGTGCAATTGGGTATGGGGATACCTCTAAAGCAGATAGAGACATTAACAGTTCCTGCGCTTTTTTATTTTAAATAATTACTAATCGTCTTTTGAGGGAACGGAAGGGCAAAATAAATGACATTATGAGAAAAAATTATTTTGTATGGTTTGCAATCACTTTATTCGTAAGTATTGCTTTTTCGGCATGTAAGAGTTCGAGTCAAAAAACGGCTTCCGAGCGAGGCATAAAACAAAAACAAGAAGAATGTCAAAAAATGGCAGTAGAACAAACAAAAGGTTGGCGAGCTTCCGGTAATGGACTCAGCCCGAAAGAATCGTTTGCCATCAATTTAGCCACATTAGATGCGCGAAGTAATCTGTCGGAACAGATACGGATACAAGTAGAAGGTCTGATACAAGCATTTAACCAGCAGCATAGTGCAAATGGGGCGATAGACCTGGTCGGAAAAGAATCTCAAATCCAAAAGGGATATTTCGATGAACTATTGGCGGGCAGTAAAGTCATTTGTCAAAATACATACGTGAAAAAGGACGGTTCTTATAATGCTTATGTATGCATAGAAATGAGCGATGACAGCTCTACCGCTATCTATAAAAAGTTGAGTAACGATAAAAAGTTGTCAATTAATTTAGCCGAACCGGAATTTAAAAAAGAGTTGGAAAAAGATCGTAACCGGAATACCGTTGAGTAATATTTGTCAAAATTGACTTTATGTATAGATATTTCATTCTGCTGTTTGGATGTATATTCATCCAAACAGCCTATTCACAAACGGTAGATCAAATAAAAAAAAGTCCTGATTATTATTGGGGCGAAGGTACAGGTAAAACGACCGCGTTGGCGGATAAAGATGCCTTGTCAATGCTGATTGGCAGCATTTCAGTTAATATTGAGAACAAATTTGATACTCGCATAACACAAACAACGGAAAATGGGAAAATCAAATTTAAGGAATATGTCAATAGTTTGGTGCAAACCCATTCCAACGCGACCATTAAAAACACCGAGATTTTGAGTTGGGGCGAAGAGCCGGAAGTGCACGTGTTCCGTTTTGTCAAGAAAAGCGAAGC